>NZ_DBHIDN010000030.1:0-12913 GCF_057251025.1 Shuttleworthella sp. | reverse complement strand
ATAAGTGCAGTCGGAGTTAATTACTCTCCAACTACACTTTTATGGTACTAAAAAGATCCCACATATGCTAAGATGCAGACATGAGTCGAATCTATCTCTACCTTAAAACACCGGCCCCTCTCCCCCGCAGGGACTCTGCCGCCATCCTCCATCGCTATGGTCTTGCTCTATTGCATCAGGCCCTTGAAGAGGTCTGCGGCTTGGCATACAGCAGGAAAGCGCTTTCCTATCCGGTCGGCCGCGACGAGACGAAGGATCCGTCTTGTGCCGTCCTTTTGGGGCCGGGAGGAAAGCCCTATCTGGCAGACCATCCTTCAGTCCACTTCAACCTGACCCACTGCTCCGGTCTTATCGCCTGCGCCCTCAGCGACAGTCCGGTAGGGATTGACGCTGAGGGTCCCCGCCGGGTAAGTCCCGCCCTCTTGTCCAGGGTTCTGACCGACCGGGAGCGAGAAGACCTGCGTTTCTTCTCGCAGGAGCCGCAGGAAATCTCCGGGCAGAAGGCCCTGACCTCTTCCGGTCAGCTATCCTTCTCCCGCCTTTGGACCTGCAAGGAGGCCCTGGCCAAGTGCACCGGACTGGGGCTGGGCCCCAAGATCTACCGGGTAGACTTCAAGCCCGCATCCCCCACAGGATATATTCAGGTCAGCTTCTTCGCCCCGGGAGATGGGCCCTCCTCTCCTGCCGAATCTCCCGCTCTCTCTGCAGAACTTCCCCGCTTTTCCTCCCTCCCTCCGGTCTATTTTCAGGAGGAGGATTATGCTCTGGCCCAGAGCCGGCTCCCGGGCGACCATATCATCAGCATCTGCTCCGCAGGTCCGATTGACGAAATCCTGATTCGAGAGCAATCCTGACAGAGACGCAAAGAAGCCGGATCTAAGCCGTCTTCTTGGGCTGCCAGTCAATAAAGTAAGCCTTGTACCAGGTCAGGAAGGAGAAGATGGTCCATACCTTCCGGCGGCCGTTGGTCTTCTTTGCATAGGTATCATCCAGGATTTTCAGGATGGCCTCCTGGTCGAAGAACTCGCGCACGAAGTCCATGGCGAAGAGCTCGCGAACCTGCTTATAGTAGACCTCTGTCTCAAGCCAGGCCTTGATGGGGGTTGGGAAGCCCATCTTCTTGCGGTTGAACCACTCCTTGGGCAGGTGACGGGCGGCCGCCCGACGGAAGGCGAATTTGGAGGTCTTCCCCTTGATCAGGTAGGGCGTTGGCACCTTCTCCGCGACCTCGGCCAGCTTTCGATCCAGAAGGGGAACGCGAAGCTCCAGAGAGTGCGCCATAGACATCTTGTCCGCCTTCAGGAGGATATCCTTGGTCATAAAGTGATGGATATCGTTATACTGCATCTGCTTGACATTGGACAGGCCACAGGCCCGATCGAAGATGGGGTCCAGGATTTCCCTGACAGACTTGGACTTGCGGTAGGGAGGCGTCAGAATAGCGTCCGCCTCACTCTCTTCCATGATCTTGGCCTGCCCGACAAAGAAGTTTCTGGGTTCATCCAGACTCCGCACAATCTCAAGCTTGCCTCTGAAATTCCTCCTGCTCTTCTTAAGGGCATGCAAGAGACCCTTGCGAATCGGTCGGGGCAGGTGCTTTAAGATATTGGCCAGAACAATGACCGCTTCAAGCTTGGTGTAGGGGCCATAGTCCTGATAGCCCGCGAAGAGCTCATCCGCCCCCTCACCGGACATGACCACTCGAAGCTCCCGGCTGGCCAGTTCAGAGAGAAAATAGAGGGGCACACAGGACGGATTGGCGTCGGGCTCGTCCAGATACCACTGGATCTTGGGAAAGGCCGCGAATGCTTCATCCGCGGATACCACACGGGAGCAGTGGTTGATGTGCAGATGGTCCGCCAGCTTCTCTGCGTACATGGCCTCATTGTAGGTCTTGTCAAAGCCGACGGAGTAAGTCTTGTCCGGCTTTAATACCGCTGCAACGAAGGAAGAGTCCACACCGGAGGACAGGAAGGAACCGACTTCCACATCGGCGATGCGATGGGCATTGATCGACTCAACCACCGCCTCATCAATCTGGTCCACGATCTGATCCAGAGATTCCTTCCCCTCCCGAAACTCCATGTCCCAGAACTTAACGATTTCCATCTTCCCGTCTTTTAAGGTGAAATAGTGGCCCTCAGGGAGTTTATAGACACCCTCGAAGAAAGTCTCTTCGTCCATGCCGGAATACTGGAAGAAGAGGAAGGGCTTTAGAGCCCTCCGGTTCAGCCTGCGCTCGAAGGCCGGATAGGGGAGAAAGGACTTGATCTCAGACCCGTAGAGGAAGTCTCCGTTATCCAGAATACTGTAATAGAAGGGCTTGATTCCGAAATGGTCTCTCGCCCCGAAGACCTCCTTGGTCTTGGTATCATAGATGACGAAGGAGAACATGCCCCGCAGCTTCTTTACAACATCTGCGCCCCACTCCTCATAGCCGTGGATGATCACCTCCGTGTCCGCCTTGGTGGTGAACCTGTGGCCTGCTTTGATCAGCTCCTTCTTGAGGGCCGGGAAATTGTAGATCTCCCCGTTGAAGGTGATCACCTTGTCCCGCGTCTCATTGTAAATGGGCTGGCTGCCGCCCTCTAAGTCAATGATGGACAGGCGGCGAAATCCAAGCGCTGCCGTATCATCAATGAACTGACCGGCGCTGTTGGGGCCGCGGTGGATGATCATATCCATCATATCGGTCAGAACTTCTTCTCTCTGCTTGGGATCGACCAGAGACCGACCCACATATCCGGCAATACCGCACATAATATAACCTCTCTTCGCCTCAGACAGGCGAGACCTTTCACACCATCAAATCTGCTCTATTATACCCGATTTCACCGGTCCTTCCAGACCGATCCGTCCGCATTGGCCCGGACCGTCTTCTGAACGGCCTCATATGCCGTCTTGATCTTATCTCTGGTCGTATCATCCACCCGGTCCTGCATCGGACCGCCGGGCATATAGTCGCTGCAGAGCAGGGTCTTCACCTCATAGACCTTGCCTGCGGGACTTGTCTTCTGACTTGCCTTCTTGTTCTTAGTACCCTGACCTGTCCCGGAGCTGTTATCCTCTACAGCCGGAGTCTTCTCTGTCTTCTGCACCCAGACCGGATGTGAAATGACATCCTCTATCTCCACCTGTCCGGACGCATTTCTCTTCAGAACGGCCTCGATAATCGTTCCGCGCTGACTTTTGTCATGACCCATGATCTCCTCCACCTGGTTCGATAAGAGGTTCCCCATGGAATAAATGATGAACTTGTCATGGCCATCCCTGGTTCGTTTCTCTGTAGGTTGAACCACATGGGGGTGCCCGCCGAAGACCAGATCGGCACCCCAGTCAATCATCTTGCGATAGATGGCCTGATCCTTCTTTGACACCGTCTCACTATATTCTTTCCCGGCATGGGGCATGACAATGACGAGGTCCGCCTCCTGCCGGGCAGTCTGAATTCGGTCCCTGACATAGTCCTCATCCAGCATCTGCATATACTGCTGCCTCTGTGCCGCCGTGACCTTCTTGCCGGCCCCGTTGTTGCTGTTGTATCCATAGGAGAATCCCAAGATGGCGATTTTGATCCCCTTCACTTCCCGGATCAAAATCCGGTCCTTGTCATCCTTGACTCCGACGGTGGCAAGGCCCGCATCCTCGAAGGCCTGCTTGGTGTCAAGCGCCCCATGAATCCCCTGATCCAGGATGTGATTGTTGGCCAGGTCCATCACGTCAAAACCGGCCTCCTTGATGGCCGCTACGACCTGACCCGGGGCATTGAAGTCCGGGTAGCCCTTTGGCTTGACCCGGTCGGTCACCACTCCCTCGAAGTCGCCAAGGGCAAGGTCCGCCGATGAGATGAGGGGCTTAATGAACTCGTAGTTGGAAGAGAAGTCATAGCCCTCATTCGTCTTGCCCCCTTGAATCAATGTGTCGTGATAGATGATGTCTCCGCTCGCAGTAATTCGGATTCTCCCGTCATCTGCCGGCTCTTTCTGGGCGGCCGGGCCCATGGCGCCCGGATCCGGATGACTGGCCAGAAACTGAGCCAGAATCGACCGAACATAGAAGAACATAAAGAGGAGAATCAGGACCAGCGTCAACAGGAGAATGATGACATTTCTTCCGGCGCGAAGTCCCCTCATGACGCCCCTGTCTCTCTTCTCTTCCGGCTCTCTCTTCTCTCTCATGTCCTTCTCCTGTCTGTTACAGCTTCGACGGGTCAAGCGTGGCCCCGATTCGATCTCATCTGACACATGCACCCTTCAATTATAATCGAATTATAACTGAGAATCGCCTTCTTGAACTAGTGTCGGCTCGGATCCTGCGGAACAACTCAGCTCGGATCCTGCGGAAGGGTCCGGCTCTCCGGTTGAATCCGTCTTCCCAGCCGGGTCCAGTCCATAGGCCTGTCTCTCCTCCCGGATAATGTTCTGGATCACAGACTGGGCCTCCTTCTTGCGGTTCTCCTCCCCCATGGCCGAGCTATCGGCATAGTTCTCAAAGATATCATGCTTTTCCATGAGCAGGGATCGGATGCGCTCATCTACCGTATCTGCGCACAGGAGGTGGCGAACAAGAACCTTGCGCACCTGTCCCATGCGATAGGCGCGGCCGATCGCCTGCTCCTGCAGAGAAGGCTTGATCTGCGGTTCGCAGAAGATCACCACACTGGCCATCTGAATATTGAGCCCTGTCCCCCCTGCCTGAATCTGACAGGCCAAGACGCTGCCCCCTTTGGCCTCCTGAAACCGGTCAATGATTCTCTGACGCCCACTCGCATTCACAGAGCCCGTAATCAGGGGCAGACACTTGTCTCCCAGAAGCTTCTGCACCTTGGCCAGGGTGTCCAGGAAGAAGGAAAAGACCAAGACCTTACGGCCCTCCTCCTCGGCCTCCTTACAGATCTCGAGAAGGCGGCTTCCCTTGGTCGACTTCCCGGCCTCCTCCAGCTGCCAGCCCACCCGCCGCAAGCTGGGGAATTTGCCGCTCGGATTCGCAAGAATCTTCAGATAGGCATCCCGATCCGCCTCTCCCATGGGACACCATTCGTCCTCTTCGATCAAATCCGGCAACTCCTGCAGGACATCTTCCCGCTTGCGCCGCAGGTAGACCGGTGCGATCATCTCTCTGAAAGCAGGCGCGTCACACATATAGCTTAATTGCTGCGCCTCGTGACCGATCTGGGGGTGCAACCAGAGCAAGAGATTGCAGAACTCCTCCACCCGATTCTCAAGAGGCGTCCCCGACAGGAAGACCTTATAGGAGGCCAGGTCCGTCAACTTTCTCGTGTAGATACTCCGCTTGGCCTGCGGGTTCTTCACGTAGTGGGCTTCATCTGCCAGGGCCATGTCGATGACGAAGTTCTCCGGAAGCATGTCCCATAGCTCATCCGTCGTCTCATAGTTGGTGATGGCCACCCCACCTTGTCTGATCCAGACCTCGCCCGCCTGATCTCGGCTCTTGCCGTGAATAATGATCGGTCTCAACTGACTGTACTTGATCACTTCACGCTCCCAGTTGATCAGAAGTCCCGCCGGACAGATGACCAGGAAATGGTAGACCGGTCGATCATCCGCGTAAGAGGCGGCGAGAGACGCCATGGCCGCAATCGCCTGCAGGGTCTTCCCCAGTCCCATTTCATCTCCCAGGAACGCCTGCTTCTGGTGCAGAATATAGCGGGCTCCGAATTCCTGATAGGCGCGAAGGACTGTCTCCTTCCGAAGAAGACTGGTGTGAAGCGGTTCCTGCCGGATCTCCCCGGCCAGCTGTTCCGGAAAGCTGAGGTCACCCGTTGTGATCTGAAATCCTGTGTCTGCCTTCTCCAGAGCCGCATAGTAGGCGGCTGCATTCTTCTGATAATCCTCAAGAATATGGTCTTCCGGTGTCCGGGAGACCTCAAGAAGTCTGTCCGAAAGGCGATGACAGCGGTCCTGGTATCCGTCGTCCAGAAGTTGTTTTAAGAGGTCATAGGCCCGGATCGTCTCCTCCTTCTTCTTGCGAGAAGCGAAAATCCAGTGCAGGCCTCCCCGGATCTGGATGGCAGACAGGCACCGGTCCAGAGCCTCATGCGTGTCCTGATAGAGGGTCCCGGCCTCCTGCACCGTCTCCGACAGATGCATCCGCATGTAGAGAGCCTGAATCAGGTCTCTCTCCTCTTGGCTCTTAGCATCTGCATGGATACGAACCCGGTTGACCTTGGCTATATTGCGGATGAAGTTGTCGATCGCCTGACGGATCCGGCGACTGTTGTCCTCCCCGATCCCCGGGATGCGTTCCAGGTCATACTCGCTTTTGCCGGAGATCTGTCCGATATTCTCTATGCCCGCCCGCCTTAGCGCTGACACGCGGATATTCTTATCCGCATCAGACAAGCGATCGATCGAGATGCGCTCCAATTCGATCTTGGCCTCTATAAGGCGCAGGGCATCCAGCTTCCGCTTTAATTCCTCCATCTGCACCCGGTCCAGATCCTGTATCCGAGACAGACTTGCATCCAGGTCTTTGACCTCGGAAATTACAAATTTCATCTGACCAAAATCGGGCCTTGTGATTTGAGCCATGCCTTCCTCTCCCGCAATGTCCCCTTACGATCCTGTTCCTGATTATATCGCAAGATCCGGTCAAAGCGGACGTTGATTCCTGCCATTGACAGCGAAAGTCCCGCCGGATGAATCCACCCGATGGGACTTTAGGGCATCTTTATGCACTCCTGCGGCAAGATGGTCCTTTGATTTTTCTTATATTCCCGGTGCTTGATAGGCGATTTCCCCTCCGACAGAAGTCAGCTGTACCGTGAGGTCTTCATCTAGGAGAACAAAGTCCGCATCCATTCCCTCCCGAATCTGTCCCTTTTGATCCTCTATGCCAAGGACAGCTGCAGGGTTCCTGGTAAGCATAGGTAATACCTGGCCTAGCGACTTTCCTGTAAAATCGATCATATTGCGAAGTGCCTGGGCTAACGTCAGAGTACTGCCGGCTCTTACCCCATTTGATGCTAGCTTGGCATCTCCATTGACCACAACAACTTCATTGACTCCCAAGCGGTAATTCCCATCTGGCAGGCCGGCCGCCATAATGCTATCAGTAATGGCAACAACCCGGTCCGGCCCCTTGCACTTGATAAGCATTCGCACTGTGCCCGGATGCAGATGTCTTCCGTCGCAGATCGCCTCGCAGTAACAGTCGCTCTCCAGAGCCGCCCCCATCAGCCCCGGTCTGTGTTGATGAAAAAGGATCATTCCGTTGAAGGTATGCGTGATGGCTCTTGCCCCATTTCCTATAGCTTCCATGCTCTGCTCATAATCAGCTCCGGAGTGGCCGATCGCGACAGGGATTTCCCCTGCGATCTTTCTGATCATAGGAAGCACACCCCTCACCTCTGGTGCCAGGGTGATGTAGCGGATGCTTCCATTTGCAATTTCCCTGTACTGGTTAAGAAGATCTTCATCCCCCTCTTTCAGTAACTGTTCCGGCATAGAGCCCTTATAGTCTCGTGACAAAAAGGGTCCCTCCAGATGCGACCCCATAAGTTGGGCTCCATAGCCCTTCTCCCTGCTGACATCCCGAATCGTTGCAAGGCAGCGCTTGGTATTATCGATCCCATCTGTGACAATACTCGCATTCCAAGCTGTCACACCTTGAGAAGCGAAAAAAGCGGCTAGCTTCTTCAAATCGCTGGCATCCGCCGCATTGACATCGACTCCGACCGCACCATGCGTATGAATATCAATAAAACCGGGGGTCAGCAAGGCTCCATGGCCATCAATCCACTGATTACAAGTACTTTCATGATCCGGTAGTACATCCTCCCCTGGGCTTAACTGGATCCTCTCGAACTTCCCATCTCGAATCCAGAGGGACCCTGGTAAGAAGTCACCATCCCGGTATATTCTCACATTGCTCACACATGAAATCATCGCTTTCTTCCTCCCTATATGCGTGAAAATGCCGATCACAGAAATAATCTGGGAAATGATCTGTATCAGAAGGGTTGCCTGGCCGCATTTTTATTTGTGATAATCAATGCATCCGGGTGATTCTGAACCAGGCTGGCCGGGAAATGACCGCTCATCTCTCCATAAGCAGCCTGCCGGATCACTGCCCGGTGCCAGTCACGAAAGACTCCTAGGCGAATCTTTCTAGCTGCAAGGATTTCACGGATGCCAATGGTGACTGCTCGCCGCGGCATGGCATCAATTGCCCCGCTTCTGTCTCCAATTGCATTGACCGCCCTTGTCTCCCGACTGATATCAAGTGCTCTGGTTGGGAGTTGAGCAAAATCTTCCGCTGACAGGTCGTCCTGAGCTTCATTGAAGGCTAGGTGGCCATTGATTCCAATCCCTCCAAAGCAGATATCAACCCCTCCCAGTTTCTTAATTAAATCATGCAGCTGCCCGCAGTCTGCCGGATCTGGAAAGACTCTCTGCTCCCGAGGCATCAATAAGTCGGGGTCAATCTTTGAATACAGCTCCCTCTCCATAAATCCTCTAAAGGAGAGTGGATCATGAATATCAATGTAAGTATCATCGTCATTTAAATACTCGTCCATATTAATGAACCAGCAATTCTTCAGAGAAATCCGGCGTCGGTTGACCAAACGCACGAAAATCGGATACTGTCCCACCGGCCCCACCGGACAGATAAATACCGTCTTTTCGTTTGCCTGGTTTTTCCGGTCTATCTCATCTGCCATTTCCAGAGCCATCTCATAGAAGACCTCACCGGAATCCCCCAGTTTCAGAATCGGGATCTTGGCCCCTTCCCCTAATTCTTCCTCAGAAATCTGAAAATAATTCTCTCTCATTCTTCACTCCTCTCAATCAGGCTAAGCTTTCAGATCAACGGCAAAAAAAGCTCTCTAGGTTCAGCTCATGGATTAGATCCACAATCTCTTTACTCCTGTGACAGGCAAACTTGTTGAGCAGACTCTTGATTTGCGTCTTAACTGTCACAAGCTCCACATTACGCAGTTGAGCAATCTCCCTTAGCTTCTTTCCCTCCAGCAGAAGCGCAACGATCTCCCTCTCACTCGGGGTTAGGTGAGTCACATTATTAATCAGAAAGACCAGGGAGTGTTCACTCTTACGCAGGCGGGTGAACTCTCGCATAATCGACTGCTGAATCTGGCTGTCAAGGACCGATGTTCCCTCATAAGCTCTGCGGATATGCTCTAAGAGCACCTGATCATCACATCCCTTGACCACATAGTCGACCGCTCCGGCCCCCATGCCGGCATTAATCATCTCATCCGCCTCATGCGCTGTCATAAATACAATTCGAATTTGCGGATACTTCGCATGTATGATTTCTGCCGCATTGATTCCTGCTGTCAGAGTCTCCATCTCAATGTCCATTAAAATGACATCCGGAAGCTCCTCCGTCTCATTGATCAGGCGGCAGATTTCTGCCCCGCTTCCGGCTGCGGCAAGCAATTTCATGTCTGTCTCCTCATGGATGATTTCTGCGAAATCCTCCCTGAGGAGGCGAATATCCTCTGCCACCATCACTCGGATTCTCTTCTCTTCCCCCATGATTCCTTCCTCAGTACGCTTCTTGTATGTCATACATCTTGCCTGTCATAGAATAGTCCTCTGCCATTTTGAAATTGCAGGTGGAAAAATCTTCTACTTCTTCTCCGCCGGGAGGGCTGGCAATAAGATCATAAATGTGCTTCCCTCTCCGCTCTTGCTCTCCATACGCAGGTGACCCATATGCTGACGAGCAATTCGACTGGTGTAGAAGAGACCCATTCCCCAGCTGGAATCCTTGCTCTTGTTGGTCAAAAAAGGTTGGAAGATCTTTCGCCTCATTTTCTCCGACACCCCCACGCCATTATCTGTAACAGCAAATACGATCCAAAGCCTTTCTTCCCAAACCGACAGGGTAATCTTAGCTGCAGACTCAGTTCCGATGGTTGCCTCATAAGCGTTGACGAGAAGATTATAAAGGGCCTCTGAGAATAAGGGCGAGTCAACCAGGACTCTGCGCCTTGTCTTGAAGATCTTCTCAATTCCCACATTTGGATATTTCTCATCGAATTTCCTGATGGACGCCCCTGCTACTTCTATCGGATCTGTCGATGCAAGAATCAGATGCTTACTGTTAATAGTGGCATAATATTCATCCACATGAGCCTTCATGCTGTCGTTGAGCCGGGCCATCTGCTCCTCATAATCCCGCAGAAGATTGACATCCGGTTTTTCTTTCTGCAATTCTCTGCGCATCCGCTTGTGCAGAACCTGAGTGGAAAGCAGTTGATTCTTAATACTGTGCGCAAAGACAGAAATCCCCATATCCGCCGCAGAAAACTGTTTCTCCAGAACAGCATACTCTCTCTCCTCCGAGAACTGAAAGTGCTCATAGCGGACAATTCCCCAGGCGCCAATGACCGCTCCGCCCATCACGAAGACAATCAGAATCTCCCAGCCCATACTGCTTAAAGCCGGACTGATGTAATTGCTGATCCCCAGATTCAAATACTCTGTAATAAATAAGTTGTAAATCTGTGCCGGATCCTTGGTGGCGAAGATCAGATAGACCAACATCTGACTGGTGATCGCAATAAGAATGTAGAGAAAATTTTTGCGAAATACCGGAATTGAGATCTCATAATACTCTCGCAGGATTATCCCAAGCGCCAGGAGGAGTTCCACAACAATCCAGGTGAAAGAGCAGCGAACCAAAACCGACAACATATGAATCCGCCAATGAATCAACCACTTATAGATACTTGGATAATAGAAAAGAGCCAATATGACTGACGGGAGGATCACGAGTAAATAGAGCTTACGACGTTGCGCCTGAATTTTCCGATTCATGCTCAGGGCTAGTCCGGTCATAACAAGAAAGCAGGGAACCATAAGCCTGGATACACTGGTCAAATACCCCAGATGATAGAGATTGATGGGAAGCGTATGCATCCAGCGCATTATTTTCTCATTGAGAAAAAGCAGGCGAACATCTCTGGAAGCCAATCCCCCCATAATGGCAATATAGAGCACAACACAAGAGACATGCAGCAAATTTGCTATATTCATGAAGGACAAGGCGAGCGGAAAGGACCGCCTGCGCATAATTGTAGTAAAGAGCACTACAAAAGTACTGATTGTCACAACAATGATCAGCATAACGCTTTCCTCGACGCATCACTTTCTGTGCTGTCTTCCCTTGAAACCGGCAAATAGCTGGCGAACGGATATACAAAAGCCGGAGTCTGGGAAAGCGACTCCGGCGTATGTATACTCCTTAAGAAGCATCCCTGCTTACTTATTAGCCTTATATGCTTCATATGCCTTCTGCATCACATCATACAGGACATATTTATCGGTCTCAACCTTCTCCTTGATACGGCCATTCTCTATAAAGACCTTCTGCTGCGTCTCATAGACCTTCTGCAGGGCGGCCTTGTCACCTGCGATCTTATTGATGCTGGCCCAGTCTCCCTCCTTGGTGGATGCGAGCAGTGTATCCTCAGGGGCGTCAATATGCTTCGCCAGTGACTTGGCCACTTCGTCAATATGATCGGCCCGGTATGCATGCGCCTTATTGATCGCCTGCGAAAAACGGACAAGAACATCTTCATTCTTCTGCGCATAAGCATCTGTTGTAATAAAGCTGGATGGGAAGATCGCCTTATCGAGGTAGTCGGCATTACCTCCAAGACTCAGATACTTATCTCCCATCGCCTTCTTTAAGGTAATTGTGTTGGGGCTCCAAGTCGCGCAGGCGTCAACCTTATCGGAAACCATAGCTGTGGTCATACCATCTACCGCCATCTCAACCAAGTGCACATCACTCTCCTTAAGACCGGCAGATTGTAAAACAGCCCGGAGGATAATCTCGGAAGAGGTTCCTGAAGCAACAGCAATCGTCTTTCCCTTCAGGTCCTCCTTCTTGCTGATCCCATGTCCCTTATTCGCTACAACCTCGTCCGCAAGTGAGGTCGTGCAGTCCATCTGGAAAATCTTAGCCTTCCCCTCAATGCAGAGGGCATGTGCCCCATGACCGATCTGGGAGATATCAATATCTCCGGACGCCATCGCTGAGATCTCCGCGGGTCCGCCTTGGAACTGAACAGGCTTCACTGTAAGACCAACTTCTTCAAAATATCCCTGATCAATCGCTGTAAAGAGCGAAGAGGCCGAACCAAGATTGGGCATATAGGCCACCCGAACGGTCGCCGGTGTATACTGCTTCTTGGATGATTCCGTCGAATCAGAAGGCTTCTGTGTAGATGCCTTCTGACCGCCACATCCGCTTATAGCTAACATTCCGGCCAATAACATAACTGCTAAAATCCTTTTTTTACTCATTGTTACCCCCTTTTGTATTTGATAACTCTTACACCGTAGCCTTATTTTCGCACTTCCAAATACTCCTCATATACCTGCCCCCAGATATCATTCTTAAGTTCCAAGAACCTTGGGCTCATCTTGGTCGCCTGATCTCTTGGATAGGGGATGTCGATATCAACGATATCTTTCACTCTTCCGGGTCTTGCAGACATGATCACCACCCGCTGAGCCAGGATGATCGCCTCTTCAACATCATGCGTAATGAAGAAACATGTCTTCTGCTCATTCTCCCAAGTATTTAAGAGTTCTGTCTGCAGCTGCACTCTGGTCTGCGCATCCAGGGCTCCAAAGGGCTCATCCATCAGAAGGACCTCCGGGTTGACTGCATATGCTCTGGCTATCGCCACTCTCTGCTTCATACCACCGGATAACTCCTTGGGATAGGATTTGGCAAAATTCTCAAGTCCGACAACCTTTAAATACCTTCTGGTGACCTGGTCCATCTCCTCCCTGGACATCCCCTGTAATTTCAAACCGAACTGCACGTTCGCTTCAACTGTAAGCCAGGGGAAAAGAGCGTACTGCTGGAAGACAATTCCTCGCTTGGGACTTGGTCCATCAACCTCCTT
>NZ_DBHIDN010000029.1:0-13921 GCF_057251025.1 Shuttleworthella sp. | reverse complement strand
CTCTATTTACAAGGCTTTGAAGGGGTTTTCATCAACACGTTTTGTCCTATAACTCCTCATTCAATCCTTCTATCGTCTGTCCTTCTCTGATCCCATCGTCCGATGGGGCCTGCGACTTTCTCAGCCGCAGAGTCTCACAATCGCATCTGCATAGACCTTGGCCGCAATCATGATGTTGTCGATATCGAAGAACTCATCCGCCCCGTGCATGCGGGTGTCACGGCCCGGCAGAACCGCGCCGAAGGCAACTCCGTTCTCCACATCGTGCACATAGGTGCCGCCACCGATCGCCATGCACTCTCCCTTGAGTCCCGTGACTTCCTCATAGGAGGCCAGCAGACTGCGGACAAAGTCGCTGTCTGCGGAGACGGCGTGGGGGGGAACCATTCCGTCGGACAGGAAGTCAAATCCGGCGGCCGTGAGTTTCTCTCTCGCGACATTCTCACAGTTGTCCTCATTGGATGAGAGGGGGGTTCTGGCATCGAACTTAAAATAGAGCTTCTTCTCATCGCAGCGGAAGAGGTCAAGGGTTGCCGTCAGAGGTCCGGACTCCGCGTCCTCATTGGCGATCCCGAGCGCGGACCCGTCCGTCAAGCCATAGGGGAAGAAGTCCGGCAGCTTGCGGTAGAAGGCCGTGCTGTCACACTCTGCCAGGGGAAGGCGGTTGATCAGGAGGACTGCCGCAAGGCCGGCATTGCGGCCCGTCTGCGGCGTGGAAGCATGGGCGGACTCTCCGATGACCGTCAGTTCCTTGTCCCCGGTCTTTTGGATGGAGACCCCGCAGAGTTCCTCTACCTGACGGATGGCCTCCTTGACCGGAGGAAGGTCCAGATCAAGCCCCTCGAAGGTCACATGCGCCTTCTGTGGGACGGCGTTGATCGCGATACCTGCATCCAGTCCGGTCACTCTGGGAGTCACCCGGGAGGAGGCCTCATCCAATTCTCTTGTGAAGGCCGCCTTAAACTGGCCGAGTTCCACATTGATCAGGGGGAAGTTGGCATCCGGAGAAAAGGTCATGGGAGCTGGCTTCTGACTGGCATAGTAGTGCTTGATATCCTCTGTCCCGGTCTCCTCCTGGGATCCGACAATCAGACGGACATTCTTGGTCAGCCTGGTCCCGGTCTCCCGGATGGCCCGCATGGCATAGGCAGCGCAGAGCATAGGGCCCTTGTCATCACTGGTTCCTCTGCCCCAGAGCCTGCCGTCCTTCTCAATGACCCGGAAGGGTTCGGTCACAGTCCATCCCTCTCCCGCCGGAACGACATCGGAATGGGCCAGCATGTCCAGATGCGCGGGCAGGCCTGCGTCAAAGTCCGCGTAACCGATGTAATTCTCCATATTCACTGTCTCAAATCCATAGGACGCAAGGAGGTCCAGGGCCTTGTTGAGCGCTCTGCAGGGCTCTTCGCCAAAGGGCATGCCCTCCTTCGCTTCCGCCTCCACCGAGGGAATCTCACACAGGGTCTTGATATCGTCTAAGAGGTCCTGCTTATGGGCGTCCAGCCACTCGTTGATTTTCTGATTCATCTTCGCTTCCTTCCTTTCTCTCTCCATGCCTTTCGACCGATCTCTTTTTCAAAGTCTATGTCTCCCCCTCCCGATAGGTTCCCAGCAGATAGTCGATGAACTGCTGGGCGGTTCTGCCCGAGAGACCTCCGTGACTCAGTTCCCAGACATTGGCCCTGGCCCGCAGGTCCTCCCCGCTGATGTCAAGCTCCGGATAGCGGGCGGCAATCGTCTCCACAATGCGGAAAAACTCCTTGGGCGAGGGCTTGAAGTAACCGATCTGCAGGCCGAAGCGGGCTGACAGGGACAGCTTCTCCTGCACCGTGTCATTCTTGTGGACGTCATCATCCTCGTGGTCGGTCTTGTCCCTCCAGGTCTCGCGTACCAGGTGCTTGCGATTGGATGTGGCGTAGATCAGGACATTCTCAGGCTTAGGCTCCAGGCCTCCCTCGATGATGGCCTTCAGGTATTTGTACTCCAGCTCGCTCTCCTCGAAGGAGAGGTCGTCCATATAGATGACAAAGCGGTAGTTGCGGTTCTTGATCTGATTGATGATCTTGGCCAGGTACTGAAACTGGTGCTTGTAAATCTCAATGATGCGAAGGCCCCGGCCGTAGTAGGCATTCAAAATCGCCTTGACCGAGGTGGACTTGCCTGTTCCCGCATCCCCGTAGAGGAGGACATTGTTGGCCTTGCGGCCGGCGACAAAGGCCCGGGTGTTGTCGACCAGCTCCCGCTTCTGCATCTCATAGCCCACGATATCATCGAGACGGATATCCAGGGTATTGGTGATCGGGACCAGGAGTTCGGTCTCCGGGTCTTCAGACACGCGGAAGGCCTTGTTGAGTCCGAACATTCCGACGCCGTAACGGCCGTAAAAGGAGGTGACCACCTGATAGAGTTCTGCGTCAGAGGAGGCCGCGTTGAAGGCCCCTGACAGTTCCCGTACCTTATCGGAGACGTTTCTGTTGTAGATCTGCTCTCTCTTCTCGACGGCGGTGAAATCCGTCAGGACGGAGAAGACCCGGATTCCCAGTTTCTCCTCAATCGGGGAGAAATCATAGTCGAAGAGCTGTTTGAAAATGCGCAGGTCATTTGCCACAAAGCGGTTGACCGACCCCTCCAGGGCCCCCTTCTTCTCCGCAACCAGGGTGAAGGGTGTCTCTGTCATGGCGAGCAGATAGGCCAGGTAATTCTGCCAGAGATTGGTATTGAAACCGTAGACCGTGGCCAGGTCGAGGAGGCGATGCACCTGCTCTAAGATCTCCTGTGAGACCTCTTCGGCCGACTTCTTCCCCTGATCCAGGTCCCGTATGGCAGCCGCCATCCGAAAGAGAATTGAGTCTCCGGAGATGGACCGGTAGATGATCAGTTTGCTTGTCAGTTGATACATATGTACCTCCAAAGCCCCTTTCGATCGCCCCATTATAGCACAAGAACTCTCCGGTTCCGGTCAGAGAGGCCGTCTTGACACCGGATCTCTTCTCCTAAAATGCGCCAGTAACTGCATGAGGGCAAAGAGCATGAGAGTCTGCACCGGCAGCATGATCAGCTGCTTTGGGATCCGACTGCCTACAACGGCGACAAAGCCCTTTCCGTAGAGCATACTGAGAAAGAAGCCGTTCATCAGGATATTGGCAATCAGCATCCGCAAGAACTCGCACAAAAAGCAGCGGGCAAGACTGAGCCTGCGCCCGTAGAAGATCAGGCCTGCGATCACGCCTCCGGTGGCTGCCGACAGGGTGAAGCCAGGGAAATAAGGCCCCGTCGGCTTGACCAGATAGCCCCCCAGGTCAGAGAGAGCCCCCACAAGTCCTCCGACAAAGGGCCCAAAGAGGGCTCCCGCCGTGGCATTGGCCAAAAAGCTGAAGCGGATCTCCACCAGCTGCGTGATGGGGATCTTGAAGAAGCCCAGAACAATCGACATGGCCACCAGCATGGCGGCCGTGGTCATCACACGGATATCCTTTAATTTTGACATAGAAATACCTCCTTCGCAGTCTTCCTTAACCGCACCGGAGGCAGATTGAATCTTCTTCACTTCGGAGCAGCAGCGGGATGCGACACCATGACCGCGAGGTATCCCTCTTCGTCCCTCTGACAACTCCCTGTTCAGGGGGCACTTAACGCCGTGGCATCTACTCTGCAACGATTGAGCAACAAGGCCATCATAGCAGGAACTCCCCTCCTTGGCAACCGATTTCAGCTCACAGCCCGGCAGGATTTCCTCCCGGGCTCTTCCAGGGGATAATCCTCTCTTGTGCCTTCCTGTGGTCTCCAATCATCTTCTCCATCCAGACCATGTCATACCAGCGGCCGAACTTATAACCGGACCTGTGGAAGCGGCCCAGGCCCCGGCCGGTCGCGGTCTCATCCAGATAGATAGACATTTCGACGGAGTGATCATAGGCCGCCCGCCGGATGAAGGGGGCCGCGTAAGCATAGCCCAGGATCTTCCCGGAGCACTCAGCCAGATAGTAGGGATAGCGGTCCGAGATCCGGCTGATCCGGCTCCGAAAGTCCGCAAGAGTCGGGACCTCTCTCTCGAAGCTGATGGCTGTCTCCTCCACATAGGGCCGGTAGATCTCAAGCAGGTCCGCCGCATCCTCCGGCCCCGCCGGGCGAAGGGCGATTCCTTGATTCACATTCTCAGACATCCTCTAGCCTCCCTCTTTGTCTGTCTGCCCGCAAGAGTTCCCGGCCTCTCCCCTCCCGCAGGGAGGTCTGACCTCCGCTCCGCAGAGAGCTGGCCTCCGCTCCGCAGGGAGCTGGCCTTCGCTCCGCAGGGGGCTGGCCTCCGCTCCGCAGGGGGCTGGCCTCCGCTCCGCAAGGAGCCCCGCCTCTCCTCCCCAGGCAGGAGGAAATCTCGTTGCGCTCAGGAAAAGGCCCTCTTAATGCTGTCATAGTGCAGGAAGCGCCCCTGAGAGGCAAAGCCTCGGATCTGCTCCTGCGTAGCCAGGAGGAAGCCATCCGTCTCCTCTTCCTGCAGCTGCACATCGGCCGCATCGAAGTCCAGTCGGAACTTGTAGACATCGACGAAGTAGTGGTTAGCCTCGTAGGGGTCCTCCCTGCGGTAGTCGAAGAGGAAGCCTCCCTCGGCCCCGCTCACATCAAGCCCGGTCTCCTCTAAGACCTCTCTTCTGACCGCCTCCAGGCTGGTCTCACCGGCCATGACACCTCCGCCGGAGACCTCCCAGGCGCCGGGGGCCCAGACCTTGTCCAGAGCCCGCTTGGTGATCAGATAGCGGCCGTCCGTCCGCTGGATCACTGCAAGAACCGTCAGGTGGTAGTCCCCCTCTGCCATGGTCCAGTCATTTCTCGCCATGGTCCGCCCGGTCAGCTCCTTGTTCTTATCATAGATATCCCAGTATTCCTCCCGGTCCATTTAATACTCCTCACTTGATCTACTTATACCTGATCCCGGATCTTCTCGTGAAAACCCCGCTTATGGTATGCCCGGACTGGCTGCTTTCTCATCCAGCCCTGTCTCCTATCTTATTCTAGAGGGTCAGGATCACGAAAATCCAGAGCAGGAAGAGGCCCAGGGCGATCGCATACATGGCAACCATGTCCCAGTACTCTCTTTTCGTCCGTGCCTCCTTGTCCCGGTTCCCGCCGAAGCGTCCGATCAGGGCAAAGAGTATGGCTGACAAGAGGGTTGCGATTTTCATCTTCCTTCTCCTTTCTTCCTCACCTTATCTATGACACCCAGCTTAACATATGGAATTTGCCTTGGCACAGAGAACTTGCCTTGGCATGTGGACCTCGCCTTGGCATATGTAACTTGTCTTAGTATATGGAACTTGCCCCGGGCGGTATATTTTCAGAATTCCCATGTCAGCAAAGGAACCTGCATCGTGGATATATCTAGTGCTTCATGGTGCGCATCCAGTCCCCGTGCAGGTAGCGTAGGCCAAATGAGAGACTCCGCGCCCCCCAGTCAATCAGCATGGCGATCCAGACTCCGATAATTCCCATCCCAGGACCTATGCCCAGCAGGTAGGAGAAAATAATTCGAAAGCAGAACATGGATGCAATCGATACCAGCATGGTATAGCGTACATCATTCGCCGCCCGAAGGAAGTTGGGGAAGGTGAAGGACATGGGCCATAAGACGACGGCAAAGCCAATGTGGATTGCAATCAGGGTCCAGGCCAGCTGTCTGGTCTCCTCTGTCAGTCCATGCAGGAGGAGAACATAGGTCATGATGATGAGACCGCCAGTCAGAACCGTGATCATGAGCTGGTTGGCCGCCCGACAGACCTGGTCCTCCCGTCCGGCGCCCAGGTACTGGGAGACCATCATTGTGTCGGCCATGCCGACCGTGATGGTCAGAGCTGTCTCCAGGACCAGGGGCCAGATCAGGCGGAAGAGATATTGATTTGTGAAGATTTGCCTCGGCCCGGCGGGATCGGCTTGGTGTGACTGCATCTTTCTCCTCTGCAAGCGACAAATTACATTCCGGCGCTCCCGCCGGGTTCCCTGCCATCCCTAAAGCACAGCATCATCTCATTGGTCAGGGACAGTTGGTCCGGCTGGCCGCAGACCTGGTCCCGGTCGAACCAGCCCGCCTCCCTGAGCTCCTCTTTGTCAATTCGGATGCTGGCAGGGCCGTCTACATCACAGTAGAAACCGGCCAGGAGGTCATCGACAATGCCCCAGGGCTGGGACTTGTAGTAGCGGATGTTCTTGACACGAAGTCCGGTCTCCTCCATGACCTCCCGGCGGACCGCATCCTCGAAGGTCTCTCCGATCTCTACGAAGCCTGCTACCAGGGCGTGATAATCAATCCCCCGGTCCCGGTACCTGGTCATGAGGATCTGGTCTCCCCGGATGACCCCCACAATCACGGCCGGCATGATCTTGGGATAGATATGGCTACCGCAGCAGGGGCAGATCAGGACCCGCTCCCTCTCCCCCAGGGTCATCCGGCTTCCACAGTGGCCGCAGAAGCGGTTGCCCTCATACCAGCGAAAGAGCTGATAGGCTGTCACAGCGGCGAAATACTGATAGGTCTGACCGACCTGGTCTGCCCGGATCCGGTGGAGGCGCTCATAGGCGTATCCCTCGCATCGGATCGATCCGGCCTCTCTTGCCCCGTCCTCTCTTGCCCCGTCCCCCTCTTGCCGGTCTGCGCTCTTGTCCTGATAGATCTGCGTCTCGGACAGGACCCGCCTGGTCTCATGACAGCGCCCCCTTGGAAGCGCTAGATAATAATCGGTCCCGTCTAAGGCGAAGAGACGGATAAAGCCAACATCCCCTCCAAAGTCTCTCCGCCTGGGGAGGACGAGCTGACCGGGCTTCTTGCCCCTGTCAGAATTCGATCGAATCAGGAGCTTGTCCTCCATAAAGCAGTACACCGGGCTGTCCGGGCCGGGCTCTGCACCCCGGACGAAGACGTTGTCAAATTGGTGGGGAGCGATATCCTGGATCATTGTCTTTGTCCTGCCTGTCATCGTCCTGCGAGAATTTCCATAGGAAGCTCTTCCTGTCCCGGGCAGGCACTGGTCTATTCCGCGCGGTGCGTTTATAATGCTAATGCATTATAGCACATGAAAGGACATCCCCTTATGCACGCCAATCTGATCTTCGATATGGACGGGACGCTCTGGGACTCCTCCGCAAACGTCGCCAGGTCTTGGACCGATGTCATCGCCGAATATCCCAACCCCGACCGGACCATAACGACAGAAGAGGATATCCGGTCCGTCATGGGCCACACGATGGATGAGGTCGCAGCCCTGCTCTTCCCCCGTACAGACCCGGATCTTCGCCGGCAGATTATGTCCGCGTGCGCCGCTCATGAGAACGCCTTTCTGGCCCAGCACGGGGGCAAGCTCTACCCACGGCTGGAGAAGACCCTGCAGGAGCTACAATCTGACGGCCACCGGCTCTTTATCGTCAGCAACTGTCAGTCCGGCTACATTGAGGCCTTTCTGGGCTTCTATGATTTCGGCGGCTATTTCAGCGACTTTGACTGCTTTGGCAACACCGGCTGCGGCAAGGACGGGACCATCCGTCTTCTGGCCGACCGCTGGGGACTCGGCAATGACTTCTACTACATCGGAGATATCCGGGGCGACTATATCGCCACCCTTAAGGCAGGCGGTCGATTCATCCACGCCGCCTACGGATTCGGCCGGGTTGATGCGGATGTCCCCCGGATCAAGGCCATCTCGGACTTGCCGGACTTGCTCAGCCGACAACTTCTCCCCGGCAGATGGTCATCTTGACCCTGCCGACCAGCTCACGCCCGATAAAGGGAGAATTGCCCGCTTTGGACCGGAAGGCATCAGTGACCTCCCAGACCTCATCCGGATCCAGGACGACCAGGTCCGCCGACATACCGATGGCGATCTGACCGGCTTCCAGACCATAGAGGCGCGCCGGGTTGATTGTCATCGCCCTTAAGGCCGTCATAAGCGATACACCCCCCTCCCGGACCGCATAGGTGTTGACCAGGGCAAATGCTGTCTCAAGACCGATCATGCCGCTCGGGGCCAGGGCCAGGGGCCGGGCTTTCTCCTCTCTGGTGTGGGGCGCATGGTCGGTCGCTATCATGTCGATGGTTCCGTCCGAAAGACCCCGGATCAGGCTAAGCCGGTCTTTCTCAGTCCGCAGGGGAGGATTGACCCTGGCCAGGGATCCCTGCTCCAGGACCAGGTCTTCCGTGGCGGCAAGATGGTGGGGTGTCACTTCCCCGTAGACGCGGATCCCCTTTCGCTTGGCCTCGCGCAGGATATCAACTGTCACCCCGGATGAGATGTGCTGAATGTCGAGCTTTGCGCCGATTCTCCGATTGAGCATGACATCTCTTGCCACCAGGACATACTCTGCCTCATCGGACGCTCCCTTGACCCCGAGTTTCTCTGCGACTGCCCCCGCGTTGACTCCCTGGCTTCCGATCAGGGCCGGGTCCTCCTCATGCAGGGAGATGGGGACATCGAGCTCTCCGGCCTTTTCCAGGGCCTTTTTTAGAATCCTCTCATCTGAGATCGGAAGGCCGTCGTCCGTGAAACCGACCGCGCCCGCCTCATAGAGCGCGCCGAAATCGACCGGTTCCTGCCCCTTCATCCCCCGGGTCACATTGGCCGTCTGTAAGACATGGATGGGAAGCGCTCTCTCCCGCTCGATCAGGTCTTGCAGGAGGTCAACGGAATCGATGGGAGGCTTGGTATTGGCCATGCAGATCACTGTTGTATAGCCTCCTGCCGCAGCGGCCGCAGCCCCGGTCACAAGATCCTCCTTATCGGTCAGGCCCGGATCCCGAAAGTGCACATGTACGTCCACAAAACCAGGCGCCAGGATCTTGCCTCCCAGGTCAATGACTTCATCGTATTCCATATCCCCGGGGGACAGCCTTCCGGCCGGCGCAATCTCCGCGATCCTTCCCTGATCATCAATCACAAGATCCCTCTTCTCATCCAGGCCGCTGGCCGGATCCATCAAGTGTCCGTCTCGTATCAACTTCATCGTCCCTTCCTCCTGAGACCGTCCATACCCTGTTCTTCGCTCTTTTATTCTACTACGGCTTGGGTCTGAATAGAAAACATCTCTCTTGTCTTATATTTGCTATAATAATTTTGTGAAAGGAGATGCATCCATGGCGCAGAACAAGAAAAAAGCGATTGCGCATGCCGGCCGAATCAACGCAGCGATTTTGCGAATGATGGACGAAGTGAACGAGCTTGGAATTGAAATTGCCTATAACGGCGCTCTGGACGGTGCTCCCGACTGGATCGACCACTGTCTGGATGCCCTGGAGACTGCCAGTGACGTCTTAGAGCAGAACCTAGACTTGGACACTTCCGTCGAGTTCGGCGATCTGGATGAAGAAGGGAAGGAGAAATCATGAAGAAGAAACTACTGTCTTTACTTTTAGCGGCATCCCTGGCCGTCACCGGTCTGGCTGCCTGCGGTCCCAAGAAAACGGACCGGAACCCTGAGCAGGACAAGAAACAGCAGGAGCAGACTGACCAGAAGAATAATCAGGACAAGAAGGAGCCGACCGGCAGCATCAAGACGATCGGTAGCGGGTCTATCCGCGTCGGCTCCCTGCTTGGCCCCACGTCCATGGGTCTTGTGGATATGTTCCATAACACGGAGAACAGCCAGTCCAAGGGTTCCTACACCTTCACCCTGGCCTCTCAGCCAGCCGACATCGTCGCCAAAGTGGCCTCCGGTGATCTGGACATCGCCCTGGTTCCGGCCAACCTCGCGGCCACCCTCTACAATAAGACCAAGGGCAATGTCAGTGTCATTGAGATCAACACAGGCAATGTCCTCTACTGTGTGACCGGCGACAAGTCCATCAAGTCCATTAAGGACCTGGCCGGCAAGACCGTCTACACCACCGGCCAGGGTGCTTCTCCCGAGTATGTTCTGAAGTACCTCCTGGAGAAGAACTCCGTCAAGGACACCAAGCTGGAGTTCAAGTCTGAGGCCACGGAGGTCGCTGCCGTCTTAGCCAAGGATTCCAACGCGATTGCGGTTCTGCCCCAGCCCTTCGTGACTGTTGCGGAGACCAAGAACAAGTCTCTTGCCACGGCATTCTCCCTGGGCGTTGCCTGGAACCAGGTCTCTGATTCCTCACTTGTAACCGGCGTTACCATCGTCCGCAAGGACTTCCTGAAAGACCACGCCGATGCGGTCAAGACCTTCATGGAAGAGCACTCTGCCGCCGTCGAGGCCGTCAATAACGATCCGGACTCCGCCAAGCTGGTCAGTGACTACGGCATCATCGAGAACCCGACCATCGCGGCCAACGCCATCCCCCACTGCAGCATTGAGTCTGTTGTCGGCCAGGAGATGAAGACGGCCCTCTCCGGCTATCTCAAGGTGCTCTGCGACGCCAATCCCAAATCCGTCGGCGGCAGTCTGCCCGCAGATGACTTCTACTATCTGGCTCGCTGAGGCCTATCAGTGACAGACGGTCGTTAAGATTAGTGATCCCAGCATGCAGATCACAGCGATCATAACGAATACTCTGGCAGATCTTGTCATAAGGCCCTCCTCTCTGTAACCTGCTTATGTTATAGGGGGGAGGGCTTAAATCTACCTTAAATTCGACCCGGAATAAGGACTTGTATTAGAATATGGATATGAAGAAGCATCCTCTGTTGCGAAAGGCAATCTACATCCTGATCTGGCTCCTGCTCTGGCAGGCCTTAAGCCTCCTTGTCCACAATGACATTCTCCTGGTCGGCCCTCCGGACGCTGCTTTTGCCCTGATCCGTCTCGCCCAAAGCCCGATTTTCGCCGAAAGCATCCTCTCCTCCCTCTTTCGGATTACGGGTGGGATCTGTCTGGGCAGCCTGCTGGGCCTGTCAGCCGCTCTTTTCTCTGCGCAAAGCCGCTATATCCGGGACTTCCTCCTCCCATTTGTCAGTATGATCAAGGCTGTTCCCGTGGCCGCCTTCGTCATCCTCCTTCTGATCTGGTTCGGCAGTGATCTGATTGCCCTGATCATCAGCCTCCTGGTTACCTTCCCTATCCTCTATATCAACAGCCTGCAGGCCCTGGATGCCCTGGATCCCAAGATGCAGGAAATGGCTGCCGCCTTTCGCATCCCCCGCCTCAGCCGGCTCCGCTATATCATTCTGCCCGAATGCCTCCCCGCCCTCCTCTCCGCCTTCTCCCTCGCCATCGGCATGGGGATAAAGTCCGGCGTTGCCGCCGAGGTCATCGGTCAGTCCGCCTGCTCTTTGGGCAATGCCCTCTATCGGTCCAAGATCTATCTGGAGACCGGACAGGTCCTGGCCTGGACCGCTGTCATCGTCCTCCTCTCCCGACTCCTGGAAAAGGGGTGGCTGGCCCTGCTGCAAAGAGCCATCCTCCCCCGCAGGAACAGGCGGCGGGACCGCCTTCAAGCCGCTTCCAATGGGGCTCTTAATTCCGGGACACGCGCGAAAGAGGCAGACCATCCAAAGCATCTTCCCATCTCCTCCTTGCTGCCTCGTCCGGATCTGGCCCCCCTCAAGCTGCGGGATGTCCGTGTCGGCTACGAGGATCTGACCATCCTCCCCCACTTCAGCTACAGCTTCCTGCCGGGCAGAACCTATGTCCTGACCGGCCCCTCCGGGTCCGGCAAGACCAGCCTGCTCATGTGCATACAGAAAAAAGCCGGCAAGGCCGGCCTGGTCTTCCAGGAGAATCGGCTCTGCATGGCCTTCTCCGCAGAGGACAACATAAGACTGATCGACCCCGGGCGCCTGTCCCGGAATCAGGCAGACCTCCTCCTTGCCCCCCTCTTTGCAGGGGAGGACTTCAAGCCGTACCTTCCCGTCAGCGAGTACTCCGGCGGCATGCAAAGACGGGTCGCCATTGCAAGAGCCTGCGCCTCCGATGCCCCCATCCTCCTTTTTGATGAGCCCCTGACCGGACTGGATGAGAAGAACATAGACCGGGCCCTCGCCTATATCAAACGGATGCGCGCGGGCCGCCCCCTGATCTTCACGGCGCACCGGGCGGACCGGCTGAGAGCTTATTTCCCTGACCTTGAGGAAATACCGGTCTCCTCCTAACCGGCAGGCTCCGTCAGCGGCTTCTCCTGCCTGGTCAAAAGACATCGAAGAAGATCAGAAATCCTATGGCCACCAGGACCAGTCCCCCCAGAACCGTTGCCTTGTCGGCCAACTTCATCCCGAACTTCTTGCCCAGGAAGACGCCAGTGACACAGATGACAAATGTGACGACCGCAATGATCAGGGAGGCGGCGAATGACCGGAGCAGACTGAAAGCGGCTCCCATGATAAACTCCTCTTTGATTGCAAAACAGTGTATAAATGCTAGCACCGGCTATATTTGGCCGTCAAGCCTCTGCGCGACTGCCTGACCCGAACACCTTCTTCCTATGCTATAATGCAGGTGAGGTTTAGATTTTATGGGAGGAGACACATGGTTAAGAACGATCAAAATATCAACTCGCTCAAGCACCATATTATGGAGGAAATTGCCCGCTTGGCCTGGGCGGATGAGCTGACGCCTGAGAATGAGGAGAAGCTGGCCTATCAGATCAGCCCCGGCCCCAAAGCCAACTACCGCTGTTGCGTCTACAAGGAGAGAGCGATTGTCCGTGAGCGCATCCGCCTGGCCAAGGGCCTCTGTCCCTCTCCCACGCGCGAGAGCGACAATGTCATTCAGGTCATAGACCCCGCCTGCGACGACTGTGCCATGCAGACCTATACGGTCACAGATAACTGCCGCTTCTGCCTGGGCAAGGCCTGCATCAATTCCTGTAAGTTCGGGGCCATCAGCGAAGGTGACCTCCGCATGCACATTGATCCGGCCAAGTGTAAGGAGTGCGGCCAGTGCGCCAAGAACTGTCCCTACGAGGCCATTGTCCACCTGACCCGCCCCTGCAAGAGGGTCTGCCCAGTCGGGGCCATCACCTTCGATGAGTACGGTTTCTGTAAGATCGATGAGGAGAAATGCGTCTCCTGCGGTCACTGCATCCACTCCTGCCCCTTCGGAGCCATCGGGTCCAAGACCTACCTGGTACAGATCATTAAGTCTATCAAGGCCGGCAAGGAGGTCATCGCCATGTGCGCACCCGCCACAGAGGGGCAGTTCGGCGATGACATCTCCATGGCATCCCTTCGCAATGCCCTGAAGGAAATCGGCTTTGCCGATATGGTTGAAGTCGGCCTGGGCGGCGATATGACTGCCGCCTATGAGGCTCTCGAGTGGTCAGAGGCCCTCAAGGAGGGGCGCAAGATGACCACCTCCTGCTGCCCGGCATTTATCCGAATGCTGCAGAAGCACTTCCCCAAGCAATACGAGGAGAATATGTCCTCCACCGTCTCTCCCATGACTGCTGTCAGCCGTTATCTGAAGGCCACCCACCCCGACTGCGTGACCGTCTTCATCGGCCCCTGCATCGCCAAGAAGGCGGAGTCTCAGGATACCTCTGTTCCGGATACCGCCGACTGGGTCATCTCCTACGGCGAATTCCGCGCCCTTCTTCGTTCCAAGGGCGTCGAGCCCAAGCCCGTCGATGATCCCTACCAGGAGGCTTCGATCTGGGGCAAGCGCTTCGCCAGCTCCGGCGGCGTCGCCAACGCCGTCATCGAGTGCATGAAGGAGCGGGGTGAAGATACGGACGACATCAAGCTCATGCGCTGTGCCGGCGGCGACGAATGCCGCAAGGCCCTGACCCTGCTCAAGGTCGGCAAGCTGGACGCCGACTTCATCGAGGGGATGGTCTGCCCCGGCGGCTGCGTCGGAGGCCCCTCCAAGCACAAGACCGAGATGGAGATCAACAAGGCCCGCGCCACACTTCTCCACAAGGCAGACGACCGCAAGGTCCTGGAGAATCTCAAGAACTATCCCATGGACAAGTTCTCCATGCACCGGGACGGGCATATGTAAGCAAGAGAATTTATGCTGCGCAGGCATTCCATTGTCATAGTGAAGG
>NZ_DBHIDN010000028.1:0-15446 GCF_057251025.1 Shuttleworthella sp. | reverse complement strand
AGGGGTAGAAGCGCTCTCCCCCCTGCAGGCGATAGCAGGACTCATAGAAGGCATCAACGGCTTTGGTTCCCCCTTCCGCGAAGTGCCTGATGCTTGATTCCGGATCCTCCAGGAAAGCCTTGGCCAGGAGGCCAAGATCCACCTGCTGTCGCATAAAATAGTTGAACTGGCTCTCTGTCATGGCCCGGTCATAAGTAGATCCGTCGGGCTTGGTCACCGTCACATCGATGACAATTTCCTCGTCCTCCCTGTCCTCATCCGCCCGTGTGACCTTGCCCTCCTGAACCGGCTCAGCCTTGGCCATGCGGAAATTCAGATCTTCCTCGTCATAGCTGCTCTCACCCCTTGAGACAGAGAGTATCTTCTCCACCAGAGCCCTTTGCAGGACAATCTTCTCGGAGAAGGGATTGACAATGATCCCGGCGATATCCGCCTGCATGGTCAGCTGGCATGCCCCAATAAAACCGACCCTGGTCAGGGCATCCGATTTGGGTGCGCCCTCCCCTGAGGGCAAGGTGTTGACCGACGTATAGAGGGGGAGCCAGAATTTCTTCTCGTCGTCCTGCAGGAAGACCGGATGCGCATCTCCCTTTGGATCCACCGTAGACGGTGAGATCACATCTGCCTTGGCAAGGCAGTCAAGCATGGACAGGAAAGACTCCCTGTCGCCGCGCTCGGAAAATGCCCGGATGATGTCTCTTGTCTTGCGATCGTCAATTGCCAGCGCTTGCAGACGATCTCTCATGCGAATTGCCATCTTACACTCACTTATTCTTGAAGTAGTCGTCAATCCCCTTGGCCGCTTCCTTACCTGCGCCCATAGCCAGAATCACTGTGGCCGCCCCGGTCACGGCATCGCCGCCCGCGAAGACTCCTTCCTTCGTAGTAGCTCCGAAGTCGCCCTCCGTCACAATACAACCGCGCCGGTTGGTGTCCAAGCCCCGCGTCGTGTGAGAGATCAGGGGATTGGGGGAAGTTCCGAGAGACATGATCACCGTATCACAAGAGATCTCATACTCAGAGCCCGGGATCTCCACCGGACGACGGCGGCCGGATTCATCGGGTTCTCCCAGTTCCATCTTGATGATGCGACAGCCCTTGACCCAGCCCTTTTCATCTACCAGGACTTCTGTTGGGTTCTGAAGCAGGTCGAAGATAATTCCCTCTTCCTTGGCGTGGTGCACTTCCTCTGCACGGGCCGGGAGTTCCTCCTCCGAGCGGCGGTAGACTACATGGACCTCCGCACCCAGGCGAAGGGCGGTGCGGGCTGCGTCCATAGCCACATTGCCACCGCCGACAACGACCACCTTCTTGCCGCGGGCAATGGGTGTGTCATAGTTCTCATCATATGCCTTCATCAAGTTATTGCGGGTCAGGAACTCATTGGCCGAGAATACTCCGTTGGCCTGTTCCCCCGGAATTCCCATAAAGCGGGGAAGTCCTGCGCCGGAGCCGATGAAGACGGCCTCGAAGCCCTCCTCTTCCATCAGCTCGTCAATGGTTACAGAGCGTCCGATGACGACATTCTCCTCGATCTTAACGCCGAGGGTCTTGACATTCTCGACCTCATGGCGGACCACCTTGTCCTTGGGCAGACGGAATTCCGGTATTCCATAGACCAGAACCCCTCCGGCCCGATGCAGGGCCTCGAAAATCGTGACCTCGTAGCCCATCTTGGCCAGGTCCCCGGCACAGGTCAAGCCTGCGGGTCCTGCTCCGATCACAGCGACCTTATGGCCATTGGGTGTGGACTTATTCTCGGGCTTAATCCCCCGGGCTGCAGCCGTGTCCGCCGCGTAGCGCTCGAGCTTTCCGATCGCAACAGGTTCTCCCTTGATTCCCCGGACACAGACGCCCTCGCACTGGGTCTCCTGGGGGCAGACCCTGCCGCAGACCGCGGGAAGGGCAGAGGACAGAGATATGGTCCTATAGGCGGCCGCAGGATCTTTCGCCTTGATTTCCTGGATGAAGGCCGGAATATTAATCCCGACGGGACAGCCCGCAACGCAGCGGGGATTCTTGCAGTTGAGGCAGCGGTTGGCCTCAAGCACCGCCTCTTCCTCGGTATAACCAAGACATACTTCTTCGAAATTCTTGGCGCGGACCGCCGGCTCTTGCTCAGCGATCGGCACCCTTACCATCATATCCTGTGCCATTACTTGTCACCTCCGCAATTGCCGCAGCCGCCGTGATGGCTGCTTCCCTCTTTCAGCGCCAGCATCGCCCGTCCCTCTTCCGTCTTGTACTGCTGCTGACGCACCATAGCCGCGTCCCAGTCCACCTTGTGACCGTCAAACTCCGGTCCGTCAACACAGGCAAACTTGACCTCGTCTGCGACCAGAATCCGGCAGGCTCCGCACATGCCGGTCCCGTCCACCATAATGGGATTCATGGAGACCTCGGTATGGATTCCTAGCTCTGCTGTCAGCTTGCAGACGAATTTCATCATGATCATAGGACCGATGGCGACACAGTGATCATAGCGCTCTCCTGCGTCCCACAGCGCCTGCAGCTGATTGGTCCCCATGCCATGGAAGCCGTAGGATCCGTCATCTGTGCAGACGTAGAGATGGTCTGCCACCTCCTCCATATTGTCAACATAGAAGAGAAGGTCCTTGTTGCGGGATCCCATGATGACCGTCGCCGGAATGCCATGCTCCTTAAGCCACTTGACCTGGGGATAGATGGGGGCGGTTCCGACACCGCCGCAGATGAAGACGATCTTCTTCTTCCTGGTCTCCTCCAGATTCTCCTCCAGACAGAGTACGGAGGGACGGCCCAGGGGACCGATGAAATCCTCAAAGGACTCCCCCGCCTCCATGAAGGACATACGCTCCGTAGAAGCTCCAACGGTCTGGAAGACAATAGTGATGGTTCCCTGTTCGCGATCATAGTCGCAGATGGTCAGGGGAATACGCTCGCCCACCTCGTCGATCTTGGCGATGATGAACTGGCCCGGCAGGCACTTATGCGCCACGCGCGGAGCCCTGACCACCATCTCGAAGATCTTGTCGGCAAGCTTTGCCTTACTCAGGATCTGATACATAGTTTTCCTCCCAAATGATCTCCGAACGAAACGGAGATACCTGTGCCAACGACAGCATTAAGCCATTGTTCATAAGGATACCATTTTATCAGCTCTTTATCTACGGATTCCGCCCCGGTTCGGATACTTTTTGGGAGACAATCCGGCCTGATCGCATGCGCTCCGACTCAAAAAAGAGACCGCCGGCAGGGCAGGTGTAAATGATTATCCTCCATACAGACCTGAAGGCCCTCTCCGATCATGAGAAATAGACCAGTTCATCCTTAGGTTTGGGGGCCGCCTTGATTTGGACCGGATAGAGGACCGGTCCCTTGCCCGCGTACTCTTTGGCGAATTCGTACTTGATCTCCGCCGTCAGGTCAATCCAGGACTTGTGAGCTACCTCGTAGGCCTTCTCATACTTTGCCTTCATTCCGAGGAACTGGACATCTTCAATACAGCATGTCATGGCAAAGCGGCCGGGCACGAAGACATTTCTCCGGTTCTTGCCTGCCCCCTCCCGGGGATTATAAACGAGACCTGTAAAATGCACCCGTTTTCCGTCATATTTCTGAGGATGATCCATGCAATCCATGAACCAGAGGGCATAATCGGCATCTGAGATTTCCAGGAGTTCTGCGCTGATGTCAAAGGGGAGCCTGTCCTCTGTGTTATCCACACTCCCGTCTGCCCTCTCATATACCAGCTGAGCTTTCCGGTTCACCGCCTTGATGGCTGCCCGGAATTTCGTCTTGGGCGTCTTATCGTCACAGCGATTCAATATCACGACGTCCGCATGAAAGACCTGTTCCATAATCATGGCCCGCATATTGAGCTGATACATCTCAAAGGTCTCCGCATCCACCGTCGCCAAAGACTGGACGATGACCCAGCCGACGGGAAGCTGCATCTCGTAGACAGGCCCCGTCTCCCAGGTCCCGTTGTACTCAATGAAGACAAGATCCGGCTTGTAGCCGGCATTCAGCTCCACCAGCTTCTCATATGTGAAGTCTTTCTCATCCTCAATCCAGGCAAGGCTTCCCCCGATTGCGGCAAGCGCCGCCTCATCATACTCCTCCTCACCGTCCTCACAGGCGATGAGCAGGAAACGGCTGCCTTGGTCCGTAAAGTTGTTCTCAAAAAGAGTCTCCCGTATCAGGCTGGTCTTACCGGAATCCATGAATCCGGAAAAGAAGTAGATGGGAATTTCTCTTGCCATCCTTGCATCTCCTATCTTAAGCCAGGCCGAAGAGCTTCTCGAGCTTCTCCTCCTCGATATCTGTGCCTATGACAACCAGGCGGCCGGTATAATCCGGCTCTCCGGTCCGAATCTCATACTCTCCGTCAACCAGATCGAAATAGATCCAGCTTCCGTCCTCCGCGGGCACAATCCCCTTGGACCTTACCACGTAGCCGAAATCCTCCGTCTCGGCCAGGGCCTGCATGGCGTCCTCAATCGTCTTGCGACTGAAGATGTGAGGCGTCTCCCGACCCCAGCTCGTGAAAACATCGTCCGCATGATGGTGATCATGTCCATGATGACAGCAGTGTCCGTCCCCGTGGTGATGCTCGTGGTGATGGCAGTCATGACCCTCCGCGTGATCGTGGTCCTGGTGATGGCAGCCACAAGCCTCCGCGTGATCGTGGTCCTGGTGGCCCTCATGATCATGATGATGGTGATGATGCTCTTCCTCCTCCTGCTCGTGATGCATGAAGGCCAGGGCCTGTACCTCCAGAGAGTCCTTGCCCTCAATGGCGGACAGGAGCGCTCTGCCGGTCAATTGATCCCAGGGAGTGGTAATCACAGTGGCCTTGGGATTATGCTCTTGAACCTCCTCCGTACAGAATTCCAGCTGGTCGGGGCTAGCCTTCTGGCTGCGGGAGAGGACAACGGTCGTCGCGTGCTCAATCTGGTCCATGAAGAACTCCCCGAAGGCCTTCATCTGCTTTGCCGCCTTGAGCGCATTGATCACGGTGACAAGGGCTCCCATCTCGCAGTCCATTGTCTTGGCCACATCCATGACAGACACCATGACGTCCGACAGTTTGGCCACGCCGGAGGGCTCGACCAGAATCCGGTCCGGATGGTAGGTCTCGATGACTTCCTTCAGGTTGGCTGTGAAATCTCCTACCAGGGTACAGCAGACGCAGCCCCCGTTGATCTCGGATACCGTGATCCCGGTCTCCTTGAGAAAGCCTGCGTCGATGCCGATCTCCCCGAACTCATTCTCGACAATCACGACCTTCTCGTCCTGAAGGGCATCCTCGATCATCTTCTTCATAAATGTCGTCTTTCCGGATCCCAGGAATCCGGAGATAATATCAATCTTGGTCTTAGCCATCTCTCATCCTTTCCCGACGGGATCATCCCGTCCTACAGCCAAAGCAGGCTCTTACATCCGATCCGGTGCCTCAAAGCCCAGGAGGTCAATGCACTTCTCCAGAATCCTTTTGGTCAGGACCAGGAGGGCGATATAGGACTCTCTCTGCCTTAGGTCCTCCTCTGTCAGGATCTTGGTCTCATGATAGAAGCGGTTGAAGGCGTTGGATAAGTCATAGATATAGGCGCAGATCTTGTGGGGCGCCAATTCCTCATAGGCCGCCGCGAAGATATCTCCGAAGCGGACCGCAAGCTGGATCAGGTCTTTCTCGCTGGAAGAAGCCGGCGGCAGGATCGCAAGCCGGTCTGAGCCGGTCTGCTCCTCATAGCGCTTTAAGATCGACTTGATCCGGACAATCGTATAGAGAATATAGGGACCGGTATTCCCCTCAGCGGAGGTAAAGCGGTCCAGATCGAAAACATAATCCTTCGAGGCCTGGTTGGCAAGATCCCCGTACTTAAGCGCGGCCAGGCCGACAATCTCCGCGGTCTTCCGGGCTTCCTCTCCCTCCATGTGGCCGCCGTCCAGGATCTTCCTGAGCATTTTCTCATTGACATCGGCCAGGAGATTCTCAAGCCGCATAACGCCGCCGTCCCTGGTCTTGAAGGGCTTCCCGTCCTTGCCGTTCATGGTTCCGAAGCCCAGGAAGACGAGCTTGGTGTCCGGGGACACAATGCCGGTCTTCCTGGCTGCGCGGAAGCACTGGACGAAGTGGAGCTCCTGGCGCTTGTCAACCACATAGATGATTTCCCCGGGCTGATAGACTTCCTCCCGCATCACAAGCGTGGCCAGGTCTGTGGTGTTGTAGAGGGAAGACCCGTCCGACTTCAAAATCATGCAGGGAGGCATCTCCTTGCTGTCGGATGCTTCCGCCACATCGACCACCAGAGCTCCCTCGGAGAGATAAGCGAAGCCATCTCGCTTCATCTTCTCGACCATGGCCGGAATATAGGGCTGAGCATCGGACTCGCCCTTCCAGAGGTCGAAGGAGACCTCCAGATTCTCATAGTTTCTCTTCAAATCAGTCACGGAGACAGAAAGGATATGCTTTAAGAGGGCCCGATAGCCCCTTCTGCCCTGCTGGAGCTCATTGGTCGCCTGCATGGCGGCGGCGTGATAGGTCTCATCCTCCTTGGACTTAGCGGAGGCGCAGGGATAGATCTCCTCCAGCTCAGAAATGGTAAAGGGCGCCTCCGCCGGATATTCTCCCTCATATTCCGGATCAAAATAGACCAGGTCGGGCTTTCGCTCATGCAGTTCCGTGATAATGAGCCCCATCTGCAGGCCCCAGTCTCCCAGATGAATGTCGCCCAGGACCTCATTGCCCGCGAAGCGGTTGATGCGCTTTATGGCCTCTCCGATAATGGCGCTGCGCAGATGCCCTACATGCAAGGGTTTTGCCACATTCGGCCCCCCATAGTCGATGATGATTTTTCTCGGATGCTCCTCCGAGTCCAGGCCCAGTCTCTCCTGATCCTCCGCCATCCGATTGGCATAGTCCGCCAGAAAGTCCCCGGAGATCCGGATATTGAGAAAGCCCGGCTTGACCGCCTCGACAGACAGAAACATCGGCTTGTCAGACAGGCTTTTGGCCAGCTCCTCGGCAATCACAAGGGGGGCCTTATGGTAGATCTTGGCTCCGGCCATGGCGCCGTTACACTGATATTCACAGAGGTCCGGGCGGTTGGATACCGTCACACGGCCAAGCGTCCGGTCGTATCCGGCCGCCTCAAAAGCATCAGCGACCTGGGCGCTGATCAGTTCCAGAATGGCTTGCATAGAATTCCTCTCATCTGCTTTATAAAGGATCGCTGCGGGAACCGGTCAGGGCCCCCTGTCCTATGGAAAATCCGTTAAATTTTAGCATATCTGATGAAACTTGTCACAGACCGCCTTTCTCATACAGCCTGCTCCCGATCCGGCGGCTGATCCACGCGTCCAACCCAAAAAAGAAAAGCCCCGAAGGGGCCATAAAACCATCAATCAATATACAGGGTCCGGCGTCTAAAAGATCACGCGGCGATACTTCCAGAGGGCCAGCCTCAGGATCCAGCCCAGAAGACAGACGGAAATCACTTCTCCGGCGCCGACCGTCAGGGCCAGAAACCAGAAAGCATCTCCCACTCCCCCGGCATATTTGAGGACTAGGGGAATCACCAGGGCATTGACGATGACCGGCGGAAGAGTCGCCAGAAATCCCCTCTTCCGAAGCAGGTAGGTCAGGATCGCTGCGATCAGGGTCGCCAGACTCCCGAAGACAATATCCGCCAGGCCTGCACCCGGAACAATGATATTGGCGATCAGACACCCGACAAAGAGGCCCGGGACAGCTGCCGGTGTGAAGACCGGCAGGATGCAGAGGGCCTCAGAGATCCGGACCTGGATGACTCCGCTGGCCAGACCGAAGGCTGAGATGAAGACGGTCAGGACCACATAGATGGCCGCAATCATAGCCGCCCGGACGATAAACAGTGCGCTGAGTTTCTTTGTATTCATTTGTAATCTCCTTAGTTTTGTTTTACGTGTGGATGGTTTCGAACACACGGCGAGACCTATCATATCACAAAATCTTATTTTTCCCACTTATTGCTCAGCGCATCGATCTGGTCGGCGAACTTGCCCAGATCCTTGTTGGTCCTTCCCTCAGATCGGCGGATGACAGCCATAAGCCGCTCTCCTGCCGCCAAAAGCCGCAGGAAGACGGCAGATCCTGTGTGAGCCTTGGTCTTTTGCTTCTCCTTCTTGACATGGCTTCCGACAGCGATCTGATCCCCGCTGACCAAGTCGAAGCTATCTCCTGAATAAGGAGCATAGGAATCATAACCGCACTCCTCGCGAATTGCGGATGCGAACGCGTCTGTCACCTGATCCTCTCCGTGAACGACAAAGACCCTGGACGGAGCCCGGTCGAAAGCGTGCAGCCATTCCAGGAGCATATTCCGGTCCGCGTGACCGGAGATCCCGGGCAGTTCGCAGATCTGCGCCCTGACCTCGACTTCCTCTCCGAAAAGCTTGATGTGCTTGGCTCCGTTTAGGAGGTTGTAACCAAGGGTTCCGGGGACCTGATAGCCCACAAAGATGACAGAGCACTCCGGTCTCCAGAGATTGTGCTTGAGATGGTGCCGAATGCGCCCGGCCTCGCACATACCGGATGCGGAAATGATCACCTTGGGGCGCGCATCGAAGTTAATGGCCTTGGATTCCTCGGAGGATACCGCCACCCGCAGGCCCGGGAAGGCAATGGGGTTGATCCCCCTCTGCACCATATCAAGGGCCTCCCGGTCAAAGCACTCGGAGACGGACTTGTTGAAGATATTGGTTGCCTCCACCGCCAGAGGAGAATCCATATAGACTTCGAAATCTGCATAGGGGGCGGGGATCATTCCCTCCTCCTTGATCCTCCGAATGAAATAGAGCAATTCCTGGGTTCTTCCCACCGAGAAGGCCGGAAGGACCACATTGCCGCCCCTTCTCAGCGTATCTAAGATAACCTGGGCGAGCGGAACTGCGAAGTCCCGCGGTTTCTCATGAATGCGGTCTCCGTAGGTGGACTCGATCAGGACATAGTCCGCATCGGCAATATTCTGCGGGTTCTTGATGAGAGGGCGGTCATGGTTGCCCAGGTCTCCGGAGAAGACGATCTTGCGCTCTGTCTCTCCCTCCCTCAGCCAGACCTCAATGACGGAAGACCCCAGCAGGTGTCCCGCATCGTTGAAGCGGACCTCAATCTCATCGCAGATGCGGAATTTGCGACCGTAACCGATTCCCGTAAAGAGCCGGAGGGTATTTTCCGCATCCTTGGCGGTATACATGGGCTCTACCAGGTCTCCTCCGCTTCGCCTGGCCTTGCGGTTCTTCCACTCCGCCTCCTGTTCCTGAATATGGGCGGAGTCCTTAAGCATGATATTGCAGAGCTGCTTGGTCGCCTCCGTGGAGAAAATGCTGCCCCGAAAGCCGTGCACATAGAGAAGGGGCAAGAGCCCCGAATGATCAATATGGGCATGGGTCACAAGGACATAGTCAAGGTCCGAGGGGTTCACCGGGATCTCCTGGTTCTCATAGATATCCGCGCCCTGCTCCATACCGCAGTCCACTAAGAACTTCTTGTCCCCCACCTCAACATAGTGGCAGGAGCCGGTCACTTCATGGGCCGCCCCGATAAATGTGATTTTCATAAATTACCCCTCCGAATCCTCAGTTCTCGATTCTCCCGGACGCAAGACGATGGATCTGCTTATGCCGGCTGATCTGAATCTCAACCGCGTCCGTCTCTTCTTTGCAGGCAGCCTCTGCCCCCCGCTCCTTTTGCTCCATCTCCCTCAGGTAATCAAAGGCGGGCAGGTAGCAATTGGCCCTCTTCCACACGAGCCGGTCCGGGATCTGCCTTCCCTCGAAGCGGCTCTCGTCCATATTGTGGAGCAGGTCTGCCATCTTGACCTTGCGGGCCAGGGGATTGACCGCCAGACGCTTGATGTAATCCATATAGGGGATCTGCTTGTCATGGGTCAGGAGGTCCACAGCATCTGCGACCTCATCTCCGAAGATGGACCGGATCTCTTCGACCGTCGCACCGGAATCCTCCACCGTATCGTGCAGCCAGGCGGCGCATTTCTCCTTGGGGTCTCTGAGAAAAGAAGCAACCGTGCGGGGATGCTCTATGTATGGCACTCCGCACTTGTCTGTCTGCCCCGCGTGACAGTTCTCGGCATAAGCCTCTGCAGCCTTTACAAGTTCCAGATCGGTCATGCTTTCACCTCGTCCATGGTCTGCGATTGCAATATCAATAGCGTCATCTTACCAGGAACCGCCGCCACCGCCGCCGGAGCCGCCGCCGGAGAATCCTCCGCCGGAGCCGCCGCCAAAACTTCCAAAGCCGCTGTCTCCCGAATGACTCCCTGAGAAATCAACGGCCGGAGGCGTGACGGAGGCATGGTAGATGTCTCGATTGACAGCGTCCATCAGGCTGGAATAGTAGTAGTAATTCCAGAACACGTCCCCCCTGTCAGCTCTGACCACATAGGAGGGAGCCGGGATTACAATGTCCTTAAACTTATCCATCCAGACCTTCGAGACCCCAAGAACATAGGCGAAGGGAATAATATTGTAGAAATACTGGGGATTCTCATCCACCAGCATCTGCAGGCGATCCCTCTCCGCCGTCTGGAGAAAAGTCCGAAAGCCCAGAATCCTTCCATAGATCTCATCTCCCTTTTTGGTGCGCTTAGGCATGAAGTGCATGAAAAATGAGATGATCAGGGTCGCGGCAACCGCAATCAGAACCCGGATCAAGAGCCCCCCGGTCAGGAAGCTGAAGGCCCCGATCAGGGAGGAAAGGAAGACCTTTCCTGCGTAGAAGATGATCGCAATGAGTCCGATGGAGATCCCGGAACCGGCCAGGTGTCTTAAGAGCAGGGGAAGACTCATCCCGTTCATTCCCTCAACATTGAAGCCGGCAATCCTCGCGCTTCCGGACACGCGAACAGCGACAAAGCACATCAGAAGGGCAAAAATAAGACCAAGGGCAAGGCTCATGCCCGTTGACGCCCCCTCATGGGAGAGCCCGCCCAACACTGCCACAAAAGAGAGCAGCATCACGAGGGCCAGCAAAACAGCATTCAGAAAAATGTCCCGGTTCGTGTAGTTCTCATCTTTCACCTTGGAGTGAAGGTTCTCACGCTTTAAGATATCCTCGCAGGTCTGATAAAAGCCACCGATCAGGTCGGAATGCTTGACCCGGCTTCCCTTCTTAAAGAGGCCCTTGAGAAAGAGCCGCTCGCTCTCATTATTTCCGCTGTAGCCGGCTTTCTTCTCATAGGTAATGCGCTTGCCGGTCTCCTTTTTATCGGGGTTCTCTTCGATGGTCAGATAACCCTCATTGGCCAGATAGGGAATGAGGGTTGGAATATCCGAAGCCCTGACCTTGCCGCGGTAAGCCATAGCCACATCCAGACTGTTATAGCCCTCCGGCGGATAGAACTGAACGCTCTCTATAACCTTTCTGTCATTGCCGAAGAGGAGCCAGAAAATCACCGCAACAACCACTCCCAGCAGAGCCAGGCCAAGGGTGAGGATGATCCCGTAATCCAAGGGTTGGGTGAAGTAGCCCTCAGGCAGGGTCATTCGGACCGTATATGCTTGATTGCTCTTCAGCTGGCGCATCAGCTTCCCCTGAATGGTTCTCCCCTCTATCTGATAGAGGGTGTCTCCGGTTCGCGTGCTTCCATATCCACCGGAGGTGAATCCCAGGCTCCTTGCCTCCTCCTCCGTAATATCCTCAGGCATTGTGATTTTGAAAGTCACATTGCCGATGGTTGTGTCCCAGTCCGCCCCGATCAGGTTGAAGTAGAACTCGTCCGCTCCCTTTAGAGTTTCTCTGCCCAGGTAATATTGGTAGCTGAACTGATATTTCACCGGCCCGTAGACATAGCTGTCCCCGTCACCGAGTTTGATCTTGGCCTTTCCGCTTGACCGCTGCACAGAGGCCTTGGTATTGGCCTTGATGTCCGTCAGCCTGGCGCGATACTTGCCGGAGGTCCCATCTTCTCTCCGGTAAGTTCCGGCCGTCGGGATCGTGCGGATCAGACCGTGCTTTCGGCTGGTGAAATAGGCCTGTATGGTCTCCTTGACCTCATAACTATGATCCTCTTTCACCTCGATATCCAGATGATAGGCATCGATCACGTAGCCGCCTGCCAGCCCATCGCTTCCGTCATGTCTGGGAATCAGGTCCTCGCTCTTAGACAGATCCAGCTGATCGGTATTTCCAAAGGCATCGCCCGCTGCCAGGACCGGCTCTGTGACCAAAAGACTTGCTGAAATCGCCAGAAGAAGGGCCAGAAGGGGAGCAGTCCATCTCGTTTTGAATGTCCTGTGTCTCATCGCATCTCCCCCCTCACTGCTGTTCATAGTCAGACCCTGCGTAGAGTCTCGCCAAGGGCAGGTGGAGCATATCGGCAATCAGGTTGCCGGGGAAGGTCTCGATCTTCTGATTATAGGTCTTGACGCAGCCGTTGAAATAGCGGACTGCATACTCTAAGTCCCGGTCCTCTTTCTTCTTCTCCTCCTCCGTCATCCCCTCCGCCTGCTTCTTCTCATAGGTTCTGCGGACGGACTCCATGGTGGCGAGAGCTTCCTCCGTCTGCTTGCGCAGGCGGAGAATCCCGTTGTAGTTGACAACAAAAGCGATTATGGCGGACAGGATCACAAGCCCGACAATTACAGCTATAAAAGCCATCTTATTTCCTCCTCATTCCTTCCGGTTCGTGGCAGGCTTATCCCCTGTCCTGCGTTTGCGGCAGAACCGTGCGCATGGTCACCTTGGGTCCGCCTCTGTGCTCAATATAGTCCTCTGTGATCTCCACCTCTCCGATATCCGGATCCTTGGGGATCTCATACATGATGTCCATCATGTACTCCTCAATGATAGCGCGCAGAGCCCTGGCCCCCAGCTCCTCCTTGGCCGCTTTTCTCGCGATGGCCCGAAAAGCCCCCTCCGAGAAGGTCAGCTTGACCTCGTCTAAGGCCAGGAGCTTCTGGTACTGCTTTATGATTGCATTCTTGGGCTCCGTCAGAATACGGACGAACATCTCCTCATCCAGCTGCTGGAAAGCGGTCACGATCGGAAGACGGCCCAGGAACTCCGGGATCATGCCGAAATTCCGCAGGTCCTCGCTTCTGACCTTCTCCAGAATGTGGATGTCCTTGCCGATATCCTGCTTTAGTTCCGAGGTGAAGCCCATGGAAGACCGCTTGGACAGACGCTCCTTGATAATATCCTCAAGTCCCGGGAAAGCACCCCCGACAATAAAGAGGATATTTTTGGTGTTGACGCTTGTCATGGGAACCATGGCGTTCTTGGAGGATGCTCCCACGGGAACCTCGATATCCGCCCCCTCCAGGAGTTTTAACATCCCCTGCTGCACACTCTCACCGGAGACATCTCTGGAGTGAGTGTTCTTCTTCTTGGCCAGCTTGTCGATCTCGTCGACGAAGATAATTCCCTGCTCCGCCCGGTCTACATCGTTGTCCGCGGCCGCAAGCAGCTTGGAGACAACCGATTCGATATCATCCCCGATATAGCCTGCCTCCGTCAGGGAGGTGGCGTCCGTGATGGCCAGGGGCACATTAAGGAGTCTGGCCAGGGTCCGGACCATATAAGTCTTGCCGCTTCCGGTTGGCCCTATGATTAAGATATTGGACTTCTCAATGTCCACTCCGTCCAGGTCCTCCTGGGTTCCCAGTTCTCTCTGGTTTTTCTGCTCGGAGGCAATTCTCTTGTAATGGTTGTAGACGGCGACAGAGATCATCTTCTTGGCCTTATCCTGGCCGACGACGAACTGATCCAGCTGTTCTTTGATCTTGTGTGGGGCCGGAATATCCTTGATATCAAGCGTGGGATAGTCGTCATCTTCCTTTTTCCCATCAACCCCGGGCTTGCTTCTCTTCTTGATTTTGGGCCCCTGTCCCATTCCCATCAAGCCTCCCTGAAGCAGGTCTCCCAGGTTGAACATGCCAAAGCCCGGGAAATTGGGATATGATGTCTGATTGGCATTCTGATTCTGGCTTTCCCCGGGCTCCTGCCCCGGGGCCTGCCCTGGCTCCTGGGTCCCCTCACCCGGCTTTCCCTTCGTCCTGTTCGGCCCCTCTTCCATCAAAGCACTGCCATCGATAGGGCTTCCATCCGGTCTGACCACATCCGCTTCCGGAGGGTTTGTCCCGGGCCTGCTGGGATTTTTTCCCTCTCCTGTCGACGGCGTCATCTGCCTTAATGCCGCCGGATCCATGGGAAATCCCATCCGCTCCATCATCTCAAGGCTCTTCTGCATACAGTCGGTACAAATGGTGATATTCCCCGGCAGATGAATCATCTTGCCGGCAAGAGAGGAATTGCGGTGACAGACACTGCAGACTTCCTCATAATTTTGATTGTCAGACATATATCTCCTCTGTTTGGGTACGGTTCCTTTGTTTCTTAGTTTCTTACCGCGTTCATTTTACCATACCTGTCGCTTTGTTTTTCGTATAGATATAGCCTCGCGCAAAATAGATAGCGTATGACTATGTTCGCAAAAGTTGAATCGTAGAAAAGCCATTGAGGCTCATGTAGAATGATTTGTGACCAAACAAACAACTACAAAGGAGAACTCTCAATGGCTCAAAACAAGATATTACAAATCTTGCCACTTTACTATTCAGTTTTATGAATCAGCCTGATCCGATGCTTGGTATCCTGGAATGGCTTTGTATCCAAATGATGGAAGCGGTCCGCTCAGAAAGATCTGTTTTTTCGCTCTATTCCCAAGTCCCTCTTTGTTAAAACTCACACCACCTCCTACAGGAACAAGACACATGGAGAAAAACCCGAGTTTAATCGCCGGTCCACTTCCTATCCTTATACTATTGATTTTTGTGGCTGTCAATTTGCATGAAATTGCATGCGCCATTTCATGGCAAATGACATTCAGCATACATCCGGTATAAGCTATTACTATTATCAGCAGATTATTCTCATTCATTTTCTATGACTTCTCATCACTGTCATGATGGCATAGCATATTGCCGTCAGCAGGAGCATATAAATGCAACACTTAAAGTATTGGTACTGAACAAGCGTGTTATTCCATACATTTTCCAATGTTTTATACAGGACGTACATTGGGGACCACTCCACCCATGATTGAAGAACTGTCGGCATAGATTCTTTCTGAATAACAATTCCAGAGCAGAAGAGCATCACAAAAAATACTGTGGACGATATCAACTGCAAAGCTCTCGCACTCAGATGAAATGAAATTATCAGCTTAGTCAGGTTGACAAAGAAGAAATACCCGATCACCATAAAGATCAAAAACAAAAAGATATTCCCCCGAAACTGCACATCCTTATAGCGCCAGAAAACATATATGCAAAGCAAAACCAGCGAAGTAAACAAAAGGATCAGATAAGCTATCGATTGTACAACTGTCCTGAAAAATGATGAAATCGGGAGTTATAGGACAAAACGTGTTGATGAAAACCCCTTTAAAGCCTTGTAAATAGAG
>NZ_DBHIDN010000027.1:0-16112 GCF_057251025.1 Shuttleworthella sp. | reverse complement strand
CTCTATTTACAAGGCTTTGAAGGGGTTTTCATCAACACGTTTTGTCCTATAACTCAGGAACTAAAAAAGATTTTAAAGAATCAAAATATAATGATTTTGATGTAAAAAATATTGCAATAGAAAATCCAACAGGAGTTAGTCCCTATTACATTAGTCAAAATTTTATTATGTCAATAATAAAAGATAGTGAAAATGATTTGGGAGAAATACCAATAATAGATAAAGTTTTTCCAGAGGAAAAAGAAACTATAGATAGTATAAGAAATAGTTTAAAAAAATTAAAAGAATTAATCAATACTTTAGTAGATAGTGCTGAAAAACTTGAAAAACTTAAGGATGATTTTTCACATATCAAAGCACCAAATTTTCTTATTACAAATGAGATAATAAAAGAAAATGCAATTGAAAAGATAAAGCCAAATGAAGATGTTAAAGATAATTTGTCTATATCTATAACAAAAATAGAAGAGTATAAAATAACACTCGAAAATATTAAAATGCTATTTAATAACCATCCTATAATAAGTGGCAAAGATAGTGAAGTGAATGTATTAAACAAAGCATTAGACGAATTGGTTTTGATTTCTAAAATAAATGATGCTGTGGTGGATAAAATCTCTGAATCATTGGAGTACATTAATAAAAAGCATATTGAAAACGACAGAAAAGTCACACAAATAAAAAATGACAGAGAGAAACTGCTTAACTATATACACGATTCAATAAAAGCCTTTAAAGATTTTTATTATGCAAAAGTGGGGCTATCGAAATTTGATGTTACTTTTGAAACAAAAGAACTAGTTGTTGCTGGTCATACTTTAAGTATTAAAAATTCATTTAAACTTACAGAAGATGAATTGGTAGACTCTATTAACAGATGTTTAACTAATGAAAATAGATTAAACAATTTTAATGAATTAATTCCGTCTACGCTTGAGAAAAATAAGTTTTCACAGAGGCCAAAAGTCAATTCACATTCAGACTTAGCAAATAAAGTATATAAGTCCATTGAAAATACTAATAAAAAAGAGTATCGCATTATAACAAAGGATGGAAAGGATTATCAAACTTTAAGTCCTGGTTGGAAATCAGCGGTAATTTTGGATTTAATTTTAGGATATGAAGAAAATTTTGCACCAATAATCATTGATCAACCTGAAGACAATTTAGCAACTAATTATATTAATCGTGATTTGATTGAAATGATTAAAAAAATTAAAGAAGATAAACAAGTTATTTTAGTTTCACATAATGCCACAATCCCGATGTTAGGAGATGCTCAAAATTTAATAATATGTGAAAATGATGGAGAAAAATTATATATTAATTCTGCACCTTTGGAATCAGAAATAAAAGGTAAAAAAACACTGGATTGGATTGCTGAATTAACAGACGGGGGGAAGCCTTCGATAAAAAAACGAGTAAAGAAATATAATTTAAGATCATATAAGGAGGTATAATTGAATGAAATTAAAATTTTATAAAGAAGAAGATAATGATTATGTAAAAATAATTACTCAAGATGGAAATGAATTAGAATTCGATTATATAGAAATGATAAGGCATATATTTAAGGATAAAAAAATTGAAGAAGCAGATGTTGACGATCAATATTCAGAAGAAGAAGCGAATTCTATAAAAACATTAATTTCAGAAATTTCGGAAACAGTTGAAGCACTTTTTAATACTGATGAAGGATGATTTATTGATTTAGGCAAAAAAATGTAGGGCTTCTCAGGTAAGCGACAATTTTAGGGATTACCTACCGATAGTATGCAATCGACAGATATTCCGATGAGTAGATAGCTCAGGTCGAACTCTGGTGTAACGGGTTGTCGCGGAAACTTCTCGGATACCGAACACCGGATGAACTCTTCGAGGCCGAACTGGACAGGATTTACTTTTGTGCGGCCTGATGGAACTATTTAGCTGGTAATGTTCAACTTGTTATTACAATTTTCGGTATAAAAATGGTTTAAAATAAAGGTAGCTTATATCAGATTTTATCTAAGGAGGGATCTATGAAAGCAGCCGTTATTTATTATTCAAAATCGGGCAAGACCAAGGCTATCGCGGATAAGATTGCTGCGGAATTTGACGCCGAAGTGTATTCTGTTGAACCCCAAAAAGCATATGGGAACTATCTCTCTGCGGTGATCCGTGTCGGAGGGGAAATTCGCAGGAAAGAATCCCCTGCCTTGAAGACGAAGCCCGGCGACTTCAGCGCATACGATACGGTTTTTATAGGATTTCCCGTCTGGTACGGGACCCTTCCATCCTTCCTGCAGGAGTATATCAAGGGATCCAAGCTGGGAAAGAAGAGAATCATTCCCTTTGCTACCGCGGGGGCAAACGGGAAGGCAAGCTCGCTCGAAACGCTCAGAGAGCTACTTCCTGACGCTGAGATTACAGATTATTTCTATACTTCCAGGAGGAAGCAACAGGATGTCGATGCCTGGCTGCGCGAGATCGCGGGAAAGGAGACTGGACGAATATGAACGGCCCGTCTGAGACCTTTACGATGGGCAGAAAGAGGATTTCATGACAGAGATAGAGACCAAACGGGAGCGGGAGAAGAGGATGATTAGGGAAATGATCACCCTCTACTGCAATAAACAACACAAAACAAAAAGAGGGACACGGTGCCCGGATTGCGAGCGCCTTCTTGCTTACGCCTGGCAGCGGATCGATCACTGTCCCTTCATAGAGGAAAAGACCTTCTGCTCCAAGTGCAAGGTGCACTGCTACAGGCCCGACATGCGGGAGAAAATCCGGGAGCTGATGCGATGGTCCGGCCCGAGGATGATCTTCCATCATCCGGTCATGGCACTACGCCATCTGATGGGAAGCAAGCGCGAAAAGAAAGTATGGGATCTGTATGCGCCGATCTACAAGTGTGTCATGCGGGCAGATCATAAGAGCTATGAGTACATGTACACCCGCATTCCGAAGCGGATTCGTGGCCGGGAAGTGCTTGAGATCGCTACTGGACCGGGGCTTCTGGCGAAGCACGTAGCTCCAGCCGCCAGGAAAATGATCGCAACAGACTATTCGGACGGAATGATCTCGGAGGCGAAGAAGGGCAGATACTCGAGAAAGTTAAGATTTGAAGTCGCGGACGCGATGGACCTCCCTTACCCGGATGACTCCTTTGATGTGGTGGTGATTGCCAATGCCCTGCACATTGTTCCCGATCCCGAAAAGGTTTTGCGGGAGATTGACCGTGTCCTTCGGCCGGGCGGAGTCCTGATCGCGCCGAATTTCGTAGAACACAGGAAGACGGGGTTAAGCTGCATCTGGGCCGGGATACTTCGCATTGCGGGAGTGCGGTTTGAACATCAGTGGACGGCAGGAGAGTATCTGCAATTTCTCGAGTCAAACGGGTGGAGAATCACCATGAGCCGGAAGATCAGGGGGCGGATCAGCTTACTGTATGCGGAGTGCATCAGAGAGGACCGTGCATGAAGATCAGGTTGAAAACCCATCGAGACGGGACCGGAAGCGACCCGGAAGCTGACAGATATTTCCTGAAATGATATGATGGATTAGAAACCAAGAGACAGGGTACGAGTTATGGCGCAAGCAGTGCCATCGGGAGGAATCAGATGAGAATCGCGGTTACCTATGAGAATGGCGGAATCGGTCAGCACTTCGGACGAACCGAGCAGTTTGAGATCTATGATGTGAAGGACGGGGAAGTGATCGGCCGGCAGCTGGTGGGAACCAATGGCGCCAGTCACGGAGCGCTTGCCGGTTTCCTAAAGGAAGCGCAAGTTGACAGTTTGATCTGCGGCGGGATCGGAATGGGAGCAAGGAATGCTCTTGCGGCAACCGGTATTGCGCTCTACCCCGGGGTGTCCGGTGTCCCGGAAGAGGCAGTGAAGAGGCTTCTTGCGAACGAGCTTGATTATGATCCGGACACAGCCTGCAAGCACCATGACCATGAACACGGCGAGGGGCATGAATGCCACAGCGGCGCTTGCGGGGGACACGGAGCCTGATTTCCCGCAGGGGGATCTATGTCTCGACCAAAGAAAGGGATATCAGATATCAAATGCTTGTCAGCCGGAGAATCAAAGGATCAGATAAAGGAGGAAAATATGCTTCTGACAACAACAGAGACCATTTCAGGCAGAGAGTTCACCATCCTCGGTATGGTCAAGGGGTCCACCATTCAGACCGTCAATGCCTTTAAGGACATCGGAGCCGGCTTCAAGACCCTGGTCGGAGGAGAGCTCAAGAACTACAACAAGATGATGGAAGAGGCGAGAGACAAGGCCAACAGCAGGATGATCGCAGAGGCAGAGGGGCTCGGCGCGGATGCGGTTGTCGGAGTGCGCTATGCGTCCTCCTCAATCATGCAGAGCGCAGCCGAGATCATGGTCTATGGCACTGCCGTGAAATTTAGGGAGTAAATCATCCGATAACTCTTTAACGAGTTCATTGTCCCAGAACATCCGATAAGCGAATAGAAAACAGCAAGAGCTGACCATCATATTCCGGGCGTGTGTCCCTTTTCAGCCTGGAATATGAGAGCCGGCTCTCTTTTTGGATTTATTTTCCGGGGGTGTCTGAAATGTTAGACAAAGACAGTCAAAGAGAATACTATGTGAGATGACAGAAGAGGACAAGATGAGGGGGCTGCTGTCAGATGAGGACGAGAGAAGATGCTCTGAAATACGGTCTGACCTTTCGTGGGTCCTACGAGGACCGGCCATTCTCCAAGGGTGACTGGCAGCTGATCCGGATCAAGGAGACGAAGAAGACTTTCCTTATCATCTATGAGAGAGAGGGACTGGTTCAGATCAATGTCAAGGTGGACCCGGCCTGGCGCGATTTCTGGAGGAATGCCTATGCGTCAGTTCTCCCGGGCTGGCATCAGAATAAGGACCACTGGAACACGATCCGCCTGGACGGAAGCATTCCCGATCGGGAGATCAAGCGGATGATTGCCGAGAGTTACGACCTGGTAACCGATTCCCCGTCCAGACGAATCTATGAAGCGGTCAAGAGGATCCCCAAGGGACGGGTGGCGACCTATGGACAGGTGGCAGAGATGGCCGGCAATCCCAAGATGGCCCGTGCCGTCGGAAATGCCTTACACAAGAATCCGGACCCGCTTCATATTCCCTGCTATCGCGTGGTGAACTCCAGGGGAGAACTGGCCGGGGAGTTTGCCTTCGGCGGAGCCGGGAAGCAGGCCGGACTTCTTATGGAAGAAGGGGTTCTGGTGAGAGACGGCAGGGTCGATCTGAAGAAGTACGGAATCCGGACGGAGGGTGAATCAGACTGGCAGGGGTCGGTACCGGCCAAATGAAGACTGACGGGAATCAAATGCGGAGACGATAAGAGGATTGGGAGACTTGCGATGACGGAAACTGAAGCAGGCCGGCTGATTGACCTGGCGCTTGCGGCCAGAGAGAGGGCCTACGCCCCATACTCCGGCTATAAGGTCGGTGCGGCCCTCCTGGCGGACGGCAAACTATACACCGGCTGCAATGTGGAGAATGCCTCCTACGGGGCAAGCAACTGCGCCGAGCGAACGGCTGCCTTTGCCGCGGTCGCCGATGGATCCAGGCACTTTCAGGCGATTGCGATTGTGGGCGGAAGAGAGGGAGATGCCTTAGACTATGCCTGGCCCTGTGGGATATGCCGGCAGGTCCTGAGTGAATTTGCGGACGAGCATCTACAGGTACTGGTAGCCCGTTCCGGGACAGATTATCAGGTCTGTTCCCTGGAGGACCTCTTCGCGCACGGCTTTCACCTGGAGCCGGAGGATCATGTGCCGTCGGATGACAGGAGATAGGCGGATGGATCAGAACTTGCCGCCGGATGACAGGAGATAGGCGGACGGATCAGAGCCTGTCGCCGGACGGATCCCAGAAGATAGGCGGACGGACAAAAGGATGAAGAAAGTGAAGGTGGACGGGTGAATTTTGAACTGGCCAAGGGACTCTTGATCCCATTTATCGGAACCACTGCCGGTGCAGCCATGGTATTTATTCTGCGGGGAACCATCACGGACCGCCTGCAGAAGGTCCTGACTGGTTTTGCGGCGGGAGTTATGACAGCTGCCAGTTTCTGGAGTCTTCTGGCTCCGGCCATTGAACAGTCCCAGGGACTCGGGAAGCTGGCCTTTTTTCCGGCGGCGCTCGGCTTTATGGTCGGCGTCCTGTTTCTGCTCCTGTTGGACTACGTAACGCCGCACATGCACATGGACCATGTCGACGAGGGGCCGAAGACGGGCCTGAAGCGCACGACGAAGCTGATTCTCGCCGTGACCCTCCATAATATCCCCGAGGGAATGGCGGTGGGGGTAGTCTATGCCGGCTGGCTCTATGGAGATGACAAGATCTCAGCGGCGGCTGCCCTGGCCCTGGCCATAGGGATTGCGATTCAGAACTTCCCGGAGGGGGCCATTGTCGCTATGCCGCTTCGGGCAGAGGGAATGAATAAGACAAAGACCTTCATCTACGGGACCCTCTCCGGACTGGTGGAGCCTGTCGCCGGCTTGATCACCATCGCAGCGGCGGGGACTGTGGTCCCGATTATGCCATATATGCTTAGTTTTGCGGCCGGAGCCATGATCTATGTTGTGGTGGAGGAATTGATCCCGGAGATGTCGGAGGGCAGACATTCAAACCTTGGAACTCTCGCTTTCTCTCTGGGCTTTGTGCTGATGATGATATTGGATATTCGTTTCGGTTGACCGAAAATAAAAGAAGGAAAATATCTGCGCAGGGGTATTCGAGCGTGAATCCGGGCAGACTTGTCATGAAGGAGTGAGACTGTGAAATTTACAATCGTCGCGGTAGTCTTTCTGCTGCTTACCATAATCAGCCTGATCTTCAGTTTCTATCTCTATTTTCGCCTGATCTTTGCTGTAAGAAGAGATGAGGACCTGCCCGGCTGGTTCTATAAGATCGGACATGCTGCCAAGGGGCGAGGAATCGATTACACGGAAGACCTGGTTGATTCCTGCGCTGCCAAAGAGGCGACCTTCATTATCTGTGCGCCCATTCTGGCCAACCTGGTCCTGGCCGCCTATCTGATCCGGCAGGGGAGAACACTCCTGCAGGCGACCTACATCTGTCTTAAGTCGGAGTTTTTCATCCTTGTCATAACCTGGCTCGTTCTCGGAGTCTTGCGACTGATCCTGGGTCTGATCAGACGCAGCGATTCAGGTCATTTGTATGCCTCATCCAAAGCGGTCTGGGGCATGTGTCTTTTTACCTGTTTTCACTGGATGCTGACTTTTTCCATAATCGGCTTTCCGGCGAATCCGGTGCATTTTCAGCTGGCAGACAGGGATTATGTGCTGGGCGTCTCCCGGGGATCGGACCTCCTGGCAGAAGGTTACACATTCCAGGACTGTTCCGGCGGGGCCAAGAGAGAAGCGGATGATTCGATTCGAAATGAGAGGAAGGATCACCGGTACTATGGCGCGTCTCTTGTCGTGATGAGAGAGGGCAGGACTTATGGCATTGTCAACCTGACGCCGGGCTGGGGAGATGAGGCGGCTCTGAAAGACTGTCGGATTACTTCCTACCGCATCCGATCGACCGATGATGGGTGGAATGCGCTGGCAGTCCAGGGAAGAAAGGTGGCCGATTATACAATGGAAGATTATCAGGGGCATTCTCTTGAGACCTTCTTTCACCTCCATGCGGCAGATGCCGCCAGTCATGTGGGAAACGGAGTCATCAGGATTTCCATGCAGAATGGGGACTATGTCCTCTTTCCGAGGTATACCATTGAGGGCAGATTTTGTGAGGACGGAAGCCCTGAATCCTATTTTATCTTCTGCCAGCACACGATTTGGGAGTAGGGCGGATCTTATGGCATGTAAGAAGCCCATTGGGAAAAGGTATGTTTGAGTTTATAAGAGAGAAAAGCAAACGGGATGCAGACAGGAAAAATGCTTCAGAGGCAGATCGGTCTTCGGGGACGGATCTCTCCGCAGAAGTAGAGAAGAGGGTTCGGAAGAAGAAACAGCATTTCTCGGCCTATCTTCGGGTTGTTCCCCAGCTCCTGGAGTATAAGCTGATTGCCTTTGTCATCCTTCAGGCGGTCATCTTTTGCCTGCGCAAACTGGGAATGCTTTTGATCTATTCGACCGGCCGTGTCGCTGTGACAAGCGGAGACTATCGCTTCCTCTTCAGAACCTGGCAGGGCTGGCTGATTATCCTGCTGACCTTCCTGGCTTTCTTCTTTGCCATGTCTGTTGATATCAACGGAAGCTTCCTCCTGTCAGGTAAGCTCCTGCGCAAGGAGAAGGTTCAGATGTTCTCCCTCTTGATGGAGACCTTCGCCTCAATCCCCAAATTTGTCAACCGGCACGGGATCCTGCTCTGCCTCTATGTCGCGCTGGGTGCTCCCTTTCTGGGAGTCGGCTTCAACCTGACCTTGACCAAGCATTACTATATTCCGAGTTTCGTGGTGGACGCGATCCGGGTCACTCCCCGCTACATGTTCATCTATGCGGCAATTATGGCCTTCCTCATCTTCTTCGGGGTGAGAAATACCCTGGCCTTTCCCTATGTCCTTGTGGCGGGCAAGACGGCGCATGAGGCGACGATCCTGTCCCATCAGACCATCCGGAGGAAGTGGAAGCCGATCGCAAAGAGGCTTCTGGTATTCACCCTGCAGCTCTTAGTCCTGCTCCTGCTTCTGTCTGTTGCCGTCGGCCTTGCTGGCATACTTGTGGCCTCCATCACCGGTCTTCCGCGTTATTTGAGCCGCTTTCTCTTTATTATCGTCTATGGAGGTGGCTTTGTCGTTCTGATCCTTTTGTCTTTGTCCTTCCCGGCCATGGAGGCCCTGGAGATCACCAGAATTTTCATGAATCTGGAGGCGGAGGAGGAGATCTTCTTCGAGCATGAGAGAAGAAATCGCTGGCTCATTCCCTTTCGGATCTGGGCCCTCTGGATGGCTGGAGCCATGCTCTTTCTCTCCTTTTTGGGGACGGTCTTCTTCGATGAGCTCTTTCCGGCCAAGACGGACACGCAGATCATAGCCCACCGGCTCGGCGGGGATGCAGGACCGGAGAACTCGCTTCAGGGACTCGACAGGGCTTCGGGCCAGTCCGCCTATGGCTATGAGACCGATATCCAGAGGTCCAAGGACGGGGTCTATGTGATCAATCATGACACGAGCTTCGCCAGAACCTGCGGGGTCGACCGGAGAGTGTCCGATATGACCTGGGAGGAGATTCAGGCGCTTCGGATCATAGATCCCGCAGGAAAGCGGTCCGACCAGCACCCCCCATCTCTGGAGGAACTTCTGGATTACGCCAAGGGGAAGGGAAAACTCTATTTGGAGCTGAAGGGACCGACGGCGGATCGCAAGATGGCAGACGATGTCGCCCGCATGATCCGGGACAAGAAGATGACGGATCAGTGCGTGATCACCTCCCTCAAATACGGACTGGTGTCTCATGTCTTCCGCTCCTACCCGGAGATTGAGACCGGCTATATTTACTACTTCTCCTTTGGGGACAAGGCGGCCTTAGATTGCGACGATATGATCATGGAAGAAGAGGCCGCCACAGAGGGGGCGATCAATACCATTCACAGCGCGGGCAAGAAGGTGCTTGTATGGACGGTGAACACGCCGGATTCGGCGCGCCGTTTTATTGACTCTGACGCGGATGCTGTGATCACAGACAATGTCTCTATGTGCATGGATGTGGAGAAGGGCCTCGAGGCCAGGTCTGATACGGAGCGAGTCATAGACTACCTGTCCCGCTATCAGCTCTTCGGGGTCAATATCTCCCAGCCCATCAAAGTGGGGGGGATCTTACGGGGCAGATAAGAAGCGGTCGGGAGACTTGAGGAGACTTGAGGTGAGGGGCAGATCGGCCAGGCTTTTTTGCCCTCCTTCGTCTGCTAGAATAGGAGCCGCCCGTACCCGCCGGAAACGCGGTGTAATGCCTTTTACACGCAGGTACTGGGTCGGGGCATGGGAGGGGACGATGGAAGCAGAGAAGGGGACGACGGAAGGATGAGACCCTGTATTCCGGGCAGACAGACGGGAGATTGGGATGGATAAACTGACACTGGGACCGGAGGACCGGTCTGAGGTCCTCCGCTATCTGGAGTACCGCGGGCAGGACCTGCCACCGGAGATGATCCGGCAGGTCGATGAATGTATGGAGCAGGTGAATCGGGCCGCAGATCCTCGCTATCTAATGAAGATCTTCGGCAGGGATGACAAGGAAGCCTATCCTCCGGAACTTGGCTTTCTGACCGGAGATGACATCCGGCGTCATCTGGAGGGCTGTGAGGAGGTCATCTGCCTGGCGGTAACCCTGGGGAGCGGGATCGACAATCTCTTGCGAAAGACCCAGGTCAGGAATATGGCTGACGCCCTGATCATGGATTCCTGCGCCTCGACCTTGATTGAGGCGGTCTGTGACAGCATCGACGCGGGGCTTCGCGCCCAGTATCAGGAGAAGGGGAAGTCTTTGACCTATCGCTTCTCCCCCGGCTACGGAGATCTTCCCATCGAGATCAATCCCTCTTTCGCAGCCCTTATGGAGACCCGGCGGATCGGTCTTTCCGTCAGCTCCTCCGGGATTATGATTCCAAGGAAATCCGTGACGGCCATCATCGGGGTTCTGGATCAGCCCGGAGCCGGGACCAGGAGATCCTGCCTGACCTGTAATATGAAGCGTTCCTGCCGTTTTCGGAAGAATGGAGTGACCTGTGGACAATAAGATCATTGTATTAGACGGGGGAATGGGGACCATGCTCCAGGCGGCAGGTATGCCAGCCGGTCAACACCCTGAGGTCTTCGGCTGTGAACACCCAGAGATCATCGAGCGGATACACAGGGAATACATTGCGGCGGGGAGCAATCTGATCTACACCAATACCTTCGGAGCCAACCGCCGCAAACTCTCGGGCTGCCCGATTGACACGCGAGAGGCCATCTTCTCCGCAGTCGGAGCGGCCAGAAGAGCCGCCGGAGATAAGGTGAAGCTGGCCCTGGATCTGGGACCGATCGGGGAGCTCCTGGAGCCCCTGGGGACCCTTTCCTTTGAGGAGGCCTATGAGGTCTATCGGGAGGCTGTGGTCTTCGGCTATGAGGCAGGAGCAGACCTGATCGTGGGAGAGACCTTCACAGATCTGATGGACATCAAGGCCCTGGTTCTGGCTGCCAGGGAGAATACCCCCCTGCCGGTCTGGACGACGATGACCTTCGAACCGTCGGGGAGGACCTTCACGGGAACAACCATCCCGTCCATGGCCCTGACCTTAACCGGACTGGGGGTAGAGGCCATCGGGATCAACTGCTCCCTGGGGCCGGCGGAGATCCTTCCCCTGGTCAGAGACCTGCGCGAGTGGACGAAACTTCCGATCATCGTAAAGCCCAATGCAGGTCTGCCAGACCCAAGGACGGGAGCCTATAACCTGTCTGCCGAGGATTTCGGCCGGCAGATGAGAGAATATACCGGGCTTGGAGTCCGCATCCTGGGCGGCTGCTGCGGGACGAACCCGGCCTATATCCGGGCCCTTACGGACCGGCTGCAAGAGGCGGGCTTTTGCTCCGGCTGGAGAGAGCCAGGAGGGATTGCTTCCGCTACTGATGCGGCCAAGATCAGGAAGGGTATCTGCTCTACAACCAATGTCTGTGAATTCGGAGGGGTCCGGGTCATCGGCGAGCGCCTAAATCCTACAGGAAAGAAGCGCTTTCAGGAGGCCCTGCGCGAGCACGACATGGAGTATGTCTGCAAGATCGCCCTGGATGAGGAAGAGGCCGGCGCTGACCTGCTTGATGTCAATGTGGGCCTGCCGGGCGCCGATGAGAGAGAACTCATGCAAGAGGTGGTTCGGGCCCTGCAGGGCGTTGTGTCCATTCCCCTGCAGATTGACTCCTCGGATCCGAAGGTCATTGAGGCGGCCCTGCGCATCTATGCCGGCAAGGCCATCATCAATTCTGTCAACGCCGATGATGCCAAGCTGGCAGCTATCTTGCCGATTGCCCGGAAATACGGGGCGGCTGTGATCGGACTGGCCCTGGACGAGGGAGGAATTCCAAGGACAGCCGCGGAGCGCTTCGAGAAGGCGGCCTATATCAAGGACCGGTGCCTGGCAGCCGGAATGGACGCGGATGACATTATCATTGATGCTCTGACCCTGACGGTCAGCGCCCAGCAGGACCAGGCCAAAGAGACGCTTGAGGCTGTCTATCGGATCAGCCGCAAGCTGCATCTGCACACGGCGCTTGGGGTCAGCAATATTTCCTTCGGTCTGCCTGCCAGGGGACATGTCACGGAGAATTTCCTCATCCAGGCCATGTACTGCGGTCTGGATTTCCCCATCATCAACCCCAACAGCCTCTCCCTGATGGATGCGGTGGCTTCCTTTAAGGCCCTGTCCGGCGAGGACCAATCCTGCATGAGCTACATTGAGCGCTTCGCAGGGAGACAGGAGAGCAGGAAGGGCTTGCCGGCCGAAACCGGCATAAGAGGGGAGAGCGGCAAGGGCCCGGAAGCCGGGACCGGCAGTGGCATAGCATATGAGGGCGGCAAGGATCCGGCGGCCGGGCAGGAGACTGACCCCATAAAGAGGGCCATCGACCAGGCAGTCTTGAAGGGGCTGAAACAGGAGACCAGGAGACTTGTAGAGGATGCCCTGCGGGGAGGGGCTATAGAGGTCGATCTGATCAACCGCTACCTGATTCCTGCCCTTGACCTGGTGGGGAACCTGTACGAGAAGCAGAAGCTTTTCCTGCCCCAGCTGATCAACGCAGCCAATGCGGCCTCGGCCGGTTTTGATGTCATCAAGGACCGGATTGCCGCCAAGGGGGATGGGACTGCCGCCTCTGACGCGAAGAAGATTGTGGTCTGTACGGTCAGGGGAGATATTCACGACATCGGAAAGAACATTGTCAAGGTCATCCTCGAGAACTACGGCTACAAGGTACTTGACCTGGGCCGCGATGTCCCGGCGGAGAAGGTGGTCGATACAGTGGTCTCGGAGGATGTCAGACTGGTGGGCCTCTCTGCCCTTATGACGACGACGCTTCCGGCCATGCAGGAGACCATCGACAAGCTTCACCAGGCCTCTCCCAAGACCAGGATCTGGGTCGGGGGCGCGGTCTTAACCCGTGAATACGCCAGAGAGATGGGGGCGGACTACTATGCGGACGACGCCAGAGAGTCCGTGGAGATCGCCCACAAGGTCCTGGGCGAGGCCTAAGAGGCAAAGGGGACGATATCTATGCGGATCAGAGAATACCTGAAGCACCACACCCTTCTCTTTGACGGGGCTTTCGGGACTTACTACACGGAGAAATATCACCCGACCAGGGAGGAGATGTATTCCTTAGAGAGCCTGAACCTGTCACGACCGGACCGGGTCATGGAAATCCACAGGGAATATCTGTCTGCCGGTGCCCATGCCATCAAGACCAACAGCTTTCTGGCTTATCCCCGCGGTCCGGAGGAGGATGCCGTCGAGGCCCATGCCCAGATCGCTTCTGGCATGGCCCTGGCCAAGCAGGCCCTGGCGGATTACCTGAGCGAGAGGAAGATGGAGGATAAGGAAGACGACTACTTCATCTTCGCCGACCTGGGACCGGCGCCCGGGGATGAGGAGGAGGACCGGATCCGGGCCTACTGCGGGGCCATAGATTCATTTCTTGCGGCCGGAGCCGGATGCTTTCTCCTCGAGACCCTGCCCGAGGCCGGGGCGGCCCTGGCAGCGGCCCGCTATCTGAAGGACCGGTGTCCTGAGGCCTATCTGATCAGCTCCTTTGCGGTGATGCCCGACGGGTTCAGCAAGGAGGGCTGCAATTACAGGGATATGATTCATGAGGCCGCGCAAGAGGATGCGGTCGATGCGGTGGGTCTCAACTGCATGTCCTCTGTCCGGCACATGGATCACTTAATTCGCGGGCTCTCGGACCCGGGCAAGCCCCTGCTTGTGATGCCCAATGCCGGCTATCCGGTCGTGCGGGGCTACCGGACGGTCTTCGAGGGCAAGGCGGACTATTTCGCGAAAATCCTGGCGGAAGACGCCCGGGAGGGAGTCGTCATGGTGGGCGGCTGTTGCGGGACCAGGCCTGAGCACATCCGGCTTCTGGCAGACCGGCTCCGGGCACAGTCCGAAGCCGATGCGAATGGGATGCAATCCGGCAGGGACAAGGCGAAGAGCATATGGAGCCGCCGGCCGCCGGATGCAAAATATATAATAGAAGATATAGAAGAGAGGGCTTCGGTCCCGGATCAGGATGCCTTCTATCAGAAGCTCCTGTCCGGGAAGAAAGTGGTTGCGGTGGAACTGGATTCTCCCAGGGGATGTGACACATCCAAGTTCATGGATGCAGCCAGGAGCCTGAAGGAGGCGGGAGCGGATATTATCACCATTGCCGACAACCCGATTGCCAAGGCCCGCATGGACTCCTCTCTGGTGGCCGGGATGGTCCGGCAGAGTCTGGGCCTGGACGCCCTTCCCCATCTGACCTGTCGGGACCGGAATATCAATGCGACCAAGAGCCTGCTTCTCGGCAACTACGCCCAGGGCATCCGGAATGTTCTGGTGATTACCGGAGATCCGATTCCGAGTGCCCAGAGGGATGAGGTCAAGACCGTATATCAGTTCAACTCCCGCAAGCTCATGGCCTATATCCAGGCCCTGGGCCGGGAGGAGGGGGTCTTCCCGAGCCCCATGCACATCTACGGGGCTCTGAATGTCAATGCGAAGAATTTCGAGATCGAGCTGGAGAGAGCGAAGCAGAAGATAGAGGCCGGGGCGGTCGGCTTCCTGACCCAGCCGGCTCTGACAAAAAGGGCGATTGAGAATATCTGCAGGGCCTCGGATGTCCTGCGCAGGTCCCATCCCAAGGTCAAGATCCTGGGCGGGATGATTCCGGTCATCAGCGAGCGAAACGGCCGCTTTATGCAGTCGGAGGTATCGGGAATCGATGTGCCGGAAGACCTGATTCTCCGTTTCTCGGGCAAGGATCGGGAAGCATGCGAAGAGATCGCGGTGGAGTCCTCCCTGGAGGTCGCCGGGCAGATGCATGATGCCGTGGACGGTTACTATCTGGTGACTCCCTTCATGCGGTCCTATCTGATCCGGCGGATCATTGACCGGTTGCCGGGGAGGGGCTAGAGAGAAGCGCCTTGAATTTTCGTGAGAGGATGATCGGACTCTACTCCGGGAGAAGATGGACAGGCGTTATTTGATCAGTTTAAGAAAGGAGGCCGGCAGGATTCATATGCAAGATCAATTTCAGAGGACATGCCTCCTCTACGGCCGGGAGGGAATGAAGAAATTATATGCCGCAAGAGTCATCATCTTCGGGATCGGAGGGGTCGGAGGCTATGCGGCCGAGGCCCTGGCCAGGTCCGGCGTATCGCGTCTTGCCTTAGTCGACAGCGACGTCATAAGCCTCTCCAATCTGAACCGGCAGATCATAGCGACACACGCGAGCCTTGGCCGCTATAAGGTGGATGCCATGCTGGAGAGGATCCTGGACATCAATCCGAAGGCTCAGCCGGAGGCCTTTCCCTGCTTCTACCTGCCCGAGACGGCAGACCGCTTCTGCTTCAATGATTATGATTATATCGTAGACGCGGTGGACACCGTTACCGCCAAGCTTGAGATCATTGCCCGGGCCAAGCGCTGCGGCGTGCCCGTCATATCCTCCATGGGGACCGGCAACAAGACGCGGCCGGACCTCCTTCGGATCGCGGATATCGAAGAGACCCGGGTGGACCCCCTGGCCAGGGTCATGCGAAGAGAGTGCAGAAAGCGGGGGATCGGGTCCTGCAAGGTGGTCTATTCCGAGGAAGAACCGATTCGGCCTGTGGTCCGGGATGGGACAGGAGCAAGACCCGTACCCGGATCGACCGCCTTTGTCCCGGCGGCGGCAGGCCTGCTTCTGGCCGGGGAAGTGGTAAGAGACCTGATTGGTACGGAGAAAATCGAGAAAAGCAAGAAAAGCGAGTCCTAGAAAAAAAGAGTGACAAACGTTCACCCCGTTAGATATGCAAATGCTTTTTGGATCAGTTGCAGAGCTCGAATGGGGAGCAGCGATTTCATGGAAAGGAGCTTCCTGTATGATCTAAGTGTAGGGTTCCGTCAGAAAGAAGGTGAAAG
>NZ_DBHIDN010000026.1:0-21004 GCF_057251025.1 Shuttleworthella sp. | reverse complement strand
TTTATTTACAAGGGCTTGTAGGGGTTTTCATCAACACATTTTGTCCTATAACTCAAATTAAAGATGCCTGTCATAATAAAGGGGCTGTGAGGAAACGGAACGCTTCCTCACAGCCCCTTTATCCGAAAAGCACCAGAACCTTGTCTGGTCTCTTTAAGGGTCAGAAATCCGTCAGATCAGCGGCTCTCTTCTCTAAGAAGGCGCCCATACCCTCTCTCTTGTCATGGGTGTCATTGACCACGCCAAAGAGGTTGGCCTCCATTTCGACAGCGTTTCTGATGTCCATGTCATAGCCGTTGTTGATGGCAGCCTTGGCGATGGAATTGGCGTAAGAGCCCTTGGAGATGATCTTCTTGGCCATTGCCTGACAGGTGGGATAGAGGTCTTCTTTGGGGACAACCTTGTTGACCAGGCCGATGCGGTAGGCCTCCTGGGCGTCGATATTATCGCAGGTGAAGATCAGCTCCTTGGCGCGTCCCATGCCGACCAGACGGGCGAGGCGCTGGGTGCCGCCAAAGCCGGGGATGATTCCCAGGCCGGTCTCGGGCTGGCCGAAGAGGGCATTGTCAGAGGCAACGCGGATATCGCAGGCCATGGCGATCTCATTCCCGCCGCCGAAGGCAAAGCCGTTGACTGCGGCGATGGTCACCTGGCGCATCTCCATGAGCTTGAAGAAGGGCTTGGAGGCGCGGATGCCGAAGGCTCTGGCCTGGGGGGCGGTGAATCCCGCCATCTCGGAGATATCGGCGCCGGCAACAAAGGACCGATAGGGGTCGTCGCCGCCCAGCTTCTTGTTAAAGCAGGGTCCGCCGGTCAGGATCAGAACCTTGATGTCGTCTCTGGCCTCAATCTCGGTCAGGGCGACGTTCAACTCCTCAAGGGTCTCGGTGTTTAAGGCGTTGAGAGACTTGGGATTGCTGATCTTCAAGGTTGCGATTTCCTCAGCGACATCCAGGGTCAGGTGCTTGAATTCTGTCATATTCACTCTCCTTATCAAGACAATGGCGATGCCCCTTGGCATCTCTTAAGATCATGGTAATTCTTTAACAGATGGAATTCAATTGGAATCGGCTATCTGTGGTAAACTTCATGTGAGGCAGACGGTGGATTGGATTCTGTCGGAGAAATCGAGGGCAGGCGGGCGGATGGAATTTGCGGGAGGAAGATCAGTGGACAGGAAGAAACGCAAGAGCGGGCTGTTGGAGGAACTGCAGTCGGCGGACAGACCCATCAGCGCTTCGGCGCTCGCGGGGGAATTCGGAGTCAGCAGGCAGATTATTGTCGGAGATATTGCCATTCTTCGGGCGGAGGGACATAAGATCACGGCGACGCCCAGGGGATATATTCTCCCGAAAGAAACCGGACTGCCGGTCTGTCAGATTGCCTGCAAGCACGACGCCTCACAGATCCAGGAGGAGTTGAACGCGATCGTTGACTGCGGCGGCAGTCTCGTGGACGTGATTGTCGAGCATCCCCTCTATGGAGAACTGGTCGGCAATCTGCAGATTTCAAACCGGATGGAGGCCGAGGATTTCGTCAACCGGGTCAGGGACAGTAAGGCCGCTCCCCTGTCTATGCTCACCGACGGGATTCACCTTCACACAATCAGCTGTAAAAACCCGGAGTCATTCGACCGGATCCGGGAGAAGCTTCGGGAGCTTGGTATTCTCCTGTCATAAGGCAGGGAGGTGAGTTGTAATATTGCCTGCGGCAGAAGGGAATAAGCTTTTGCCACGGTATTTTTACCATGCAGCCGGAGTCAAAAGAGATATTAAGTGGCAATCATGCGGCCGGAAACAAAAAATACCATGCGGCTGGAAGAGCGGAGTGTAAAAAAGGATTGACTTTTCGGAGGGCTTTCCATAGTGTATATGCAGGTGTCATGACATATATGCGCAAGGAGGCTCTCATGTCCACTCTTCAATCCTTTCTCAAGAGAAAGAATATTGTTATTTCCGGGAAGCGCTATGGGATCGACGCGCTTGGGGCAATGGCCCAGGGCCTGTTCTGTTCGCTTCTGGTCGGAACTATTATTAATACTCTGGGGACGCAGTTTCATATCGCCGCTCTCTCCAGAACCATCGCCACCATCGCGGGAATCGACTATACCGTGGGCGGTATGGCCATGGCCATGAGCGGTCCTGCCATGGCGTGCGCCATCGGCTATGCTCTGTCCGCCCCGCCCCTGGTTCTCTTTTCACTGATCACCGTCGGCTTCGCCTCCAATGCCTTGGGCGGCGCGGGCGGCCCTCTCGCCGTCTTGTTTGTCGCAATTATTGCCGCAGAATGCGGCAAGGCCGTGTCTAAGGAGACCAAGGTTGATATTCTGGTCACGCCGGCAGTCACCATCGGAATCGGTGTGGCCTTATCCTGGGCCATTGCCCCACTCCTGGGTTCCGCGGCGATGCAGCTGGGAAGTATTATTGTGTGGGCCACAGAGCTGCAGCCTTTTTTCATGGGAATTATCGTCTCGGTTGTCGTCGGGATTGCGCTTACCCTGCCCATCTCCTCGGCGGCTATCTGCGCCGCGCTCGGTTTGACCGGACTGGCAGGCGGGGCGGCCCTGGCGGGCTGCTGCGCGCAGATGGTCGGTTTTGCGGTTGCCTCCTACAGGGAAAACGGGGTCGGCGGCCTTGTATCTCAGGGAATCGGCACCTCTATGCTCCAGATGGGCAATATTGTCAAAAATCCCCGGATCTGGATCGCTCCGACTCTCGCCTCCGCAATTACAGGCCCGATTGCCACCTGCATCTTTCAACTGAAGATGGACGGACCGGCTATTTCCAGCGGGATGGGAACCTGCGGCCTGGTAGGCCCTCTGGGAGTCTATTCCGGTTGGATCAGTGATATTGATAAGGGGCTTAAGGCGGGGATCTCTGCCGGAGACTGGATTGGTCTGGTCCTTATTTCTCTGGTCTTACCAGCGGTTTTGACCCTGCTGATTCATATGGTTGTCAAGAAGGCCGGCTGGGTTAAACTCGGGGATCAGAAGCTGTAGGAGGCCTGCTTACAGAAAGGAAGCTTAAAGAGATCTGATCAGTCGGAGCAAGGGCTGTGCAAGGGCTGTGGGCGGAATGAGGTGACTTCTTTTTGGGAGAGTCACCTTTTTTATTATGTCCGAGATGTCCGAGAGATCCTTGTGATTGCAGGATAGATTATCAGCATATTTCACTTATATTTTGTCTTATAACCCTTTATTGTGATCATGTGATAGGTTATTGTGACGATATAACAAGTCTTTGAGACTGTTTGAGGGATCATAGGTGAACCATACAGGGCAGTTTGTGTTTTAAAAGAGGCAAGGCTATATTATGGTATAGCTCAGCAAGATACCAATGTGCAGGGCGATTTATTTTGAAATAAATGCATGAAAGATAATTTTGGGAGGAAGGCTTTTCTCATTGCCCGGTATCGCACAGCGGAACAGATGGTGAGACAAGCTGCAGATGATAAGACAAGCCGCAGATGGTAAGATAAGCCGCAGATGAATTCGATTCGTGCGAAATAGTGATTTCGTGTGAGATAGTGATTTCGTGCGAAATAGTGGTACGGAAGTTCTCCGACGTGAGGTAAATAATGCTGGATCAGTTTGATCTGTTGCCCCTGGTCACCCCGGCCATGGACTGGTTTCAAGTAAATAAGAGAGATCTGCCCTGGCGGCGCGACAGAGACCCCTACCATATCTGGGTCTCAGAGATCATGCTGCAGCAGACCCGGGTGGAGGCGGTCAAGCCATATTATCAGGGCTTCCTTGCAGCTCTTCCCTCCATCGCGGATCTGGCGGCCTGTCCGCAGGACCAGCTCAATAAGCTCTGGGAGGGCCTCGGCTATTATTCCAGAGTCCGCAATATGCAAAAGGCGGCCGAGGTCATTTTGGAGAAGTTCGGGGGACAGATGCCCTCCGATTATGATGCCATTCTCTCTCTGCCCGGAATCGGCCCCTACACGGCGGGGGCGATTTCTTCCATTGCCTTTGACCTGCCTGCACCAGCGGTGGACGGGAATGTGCTCCGCATTCTGGCCAGGGTCTCGGAGGATGATATCGACATCAAGAGTGATCTGGCCAAAAAACGGGCCCAGGCTGCTTTAGAGGGTGTGATGCCCGCGTCCGGATCAGGGATCTTTAATCAGGCGATGATGGAGATCGGAGCTACCGCCTGCCTGCCGAATGGGGATCCCCTCTGCGGGCAGTGTCCCTGGGGAAAGTATTGCCTGGCGAACAGACATGGAAGCTGGGATCATCTGCCGGTGCGATCCAAGGGGAAGCCCAGGCGCATTGAGGAGAGGACGGTTTTCATTGTTCGAAACGGGTCAAGGGTAGTCATCGACCGAAGACCGGACAGGGGGCTTCTGGCGGGACTCTATGAGTTTCCCAATGTCAGAGAGCATTTGAGTGAGGAGGCCGCCCTGGCCTATGCCGAGCAGCTGGGCTATGAGCCCCTGCGGATCAGGAGACTGGAGGAGGCCAGGCACATCTTCAGCCACGTCGAGTGGCGTATGATCGGTTATGAGATCCGGGTGTCGGATGCCGAGCTGGCAAAAGAGATGGTTGAAAATGTGCCCGCTGACAAGATATCCTGGCCCGTGGACATAGGGGAGATTTCCAGGAAATATGCCATTCCGTCCGCGTTTGCGGCCTATGCGAAAGCCATTCAATTGGAGCGGGGGCCAAAAAGAGAAGATAGAGTAATGGGACTTTGAGTCGCTGTAAAAGGCATATCGGCAAGGACCGTAAAATTCGCAGCCTAAGACGATAAAGACCAAAGACCGCGAAGAGAAAATATCAGGAAAGATTAAGGGTCAGGGTTCTGACGGACTGCTACAATAGGATCATCGGCAGACGAAAAGGGCAGTTGAAAACCCACTTCAAATCGACCGGAAGCGTTACAATGAAGATATCCAGGAGAGGAAGGACGCGGCAGGGGTTTTCCCGGAACCAAAGACAGGAATTTCTGTATGCGAAGTCGATTCGCGAGATGGAGATCGTATGAAGATTATTACATTTGCCATTCCCTCTTATAATTCGCAGGACTACATGGAGAAGTGCATCAACTCCCTCCTGCCCGGCGGAGAGGACGTGGAGATTTTGATTGTGGACGACGGATCGACGGATCGGACCGGAGAGATCGCGGACGACTACGCGGCCCGGTACCCCGGAATTTGTCGGGCCATCCATCAGCCCAACGGCGGCCACGGGGAGGCGGTCAACGCGGGACTCAGGAATGCGCAGGGCATCTACTATAAGGTGGTTGACTCCGACGACTGGGTCGATCCCGAGGCCTATGTGCAGGTGTTGAGTACCTTAAAGCGCCTGGTTCGCCAGGGGACTCCGGTGGATATGCTGCTGACCAACTATGTCTATGAGAAAGTTCATGAGAACACCAGACGCCGCATGGTCTATAGCCTGCTCTTCCCCCAGAACAAGGTGATCGGCTGGAATGAGATGAAGCACAACATCAAGGGATTTACCATCCTGATGCACTCTGTGACCTATCGGACCCAGATGCTTCGCGACTGCGGTCTGGAGCTGCCCAAGCACACCTTCTATGTGGACAATCTCTTCGTCTATGTCCCCCTTCCGCACGTGAAGACCCTCTACTATCTGAACGTGAACTTCTATCGCTACTTTATCGGCAGGGAGGGACAGTCCGTTGCCGAGCAGACCATGATCAAGCGCATTGACCAGCAGCTGCGGGTCAACTATCTCATGATCGACTCCGTGGATCCCTGGAAGGTGACGGAGAAGCACCTGCGCAAGTATATGCTGGGCTATCTGGAGATGATTACAGTGGTCACCACATCTATGGCCTACCTCTCCCATGACAAGGAGAATCTGGAGAAGGTCAGGGCCCTCTGGCGCTACATGAAGCAGAAGGATCGCCGCACCTATATGAAGGTGCGCTACGGCATTATGGGAAGTGCCATGAACCTGCCCGGCCCCACCGGCCGCAGACTCTCGGTCAAGGCCTATCAGCTGACCAGAAAGATTATGAAGTTCAATTGATGGGGAGATTTTCAGGAGGAAGAGGAGGTCTGAGATGGATCAGAACCGGCAATTTGATTCTTATGAATCGGACCAGAAGGAGACAAATCATTCCTGGCAGCAGGGGTCAGAGGATTGGGGTGATCGTCCGCGGGACGGTCAGCAGCAGGGTATGAAGCGCTATCAGGTTCCCTATGACCCCAGACCGAGGGATTCCTATGGGAGGATTATTGACCGAACCAATGGAATGAGGGCTCTTTGGATGGGAGTCTTCGCATTGGCTTTTTTTGCGACGGGACTCAATGTCTTAGTGGCTATAGCGGCGATCGCCTTTGGGGTGATTCAGCTGGTTCGCTATTCGAGCAAGGCGGGTCGCTGGCAGGCAATTATGGGAATTGCCATGGCGCTTGCCTCCCTGACCCTTCTGATCGGCTCCTATGTCAGGATTGCGGGCAATCCGAACTTTCTGAAAATGCTGATGAATCAACCCGGGCAGAATATCCTCTTCGAGCAGGGGCAGGAGGCGAGCGGCGTTGATGTGAATATGCAAGCGGCGCTGAAGGGAACCTCAATTTTTTAATGGAGTTAGAATGCGATGAAATGTAGAGGGAAAAACATTATTTCTGTGGGGATAGTGGCATTCTATATGTGTATAACCATTACGCATTGTTTTTTTTTAGCACCAATTTTAATAAGATTCTATCTACCAAGGTGATAGTTGCGCACTTTTACTCGTTTACAGTGTTGTTCGGATGTGTAATAGGTCTTACTTCAGCAGTTGCATTAGTGTTAAGGATACACAAGAATGGATATAAAAATTTGTCCTTTTGGTTATGGGGATTGGCTTTGATTACATCTGCCGTGTTAATTGTATTTGGCATAAACCCCACTAAAAATACAGATATTTATACGGATAACAACATCAAAATAGTTGAGTGGAATGTTGAAAATAAACTTGAAGGAAAAGATATTTATAAAATATTTGGTGAATTTGACGCTGATATTGCAGTTTTTCCGGAGCTGGAAGGATATTATAAGGGAGACCCGGCTGACAATAGATTAAAAGAGCTGTTTGAAACGATCCATATTGATTATAGTAAATATGAAGTATTTACTTCTGCTCCTACAAGTGGGGATATTGCTCCGGTTACTCTTGTTACCAAAAAAAGTTTCTCAAAATATATTGACACTAAACAAAGTTTAATGACTCAATTTGGGACTATATATTTAAAATCAACAAATGAAGATATGCCAGATATTATCGGGTTGCACACGGCTCCGCCATTGTTAGGTTTCATGAGTAATTGGAATAGAGATTTAAATGTAATATCCTCAAATATTATATTGGACAATCCCAAGGCCATAATTATAGGCGATTTTAATGCAACGCTAAGACATGGCGCATTGAATCATATAACGACACATGAAGACGTGCTTGATTATTTATCAAGATTTAGACGTGGAACATGGCATTCCCGTTTACCAATATGGATGTCAACCTCAATTGATCATGTTCTAATACCGAAAGATACTTGTCGTGTAAAAAAAGTTGATGTATTAAAGCTAGGTGAATCGGATCATAGAGCAATTTTTGTTGAAATATCAAAATCGTAAATTGCACCAGTCACACCAGACATCAATAACGGAGATTTGCAGAACGCAGAGCAGCGCTGAGGGGAAGTGATTGACGCAGAGGGCTTCCCTCTCTATAATAGGAGCGTCTTTTATATTTCAAAGCAATGAGGAAGAGAGTAGTCGAGCAGGCGACGGATGAGCGAGCCGATGTTGGTGAGAGATCGGACCTTAGCAGCTCCATGAAAATCACTTCCTGGCAGCCGACTGAAGGGCGCGGACATTTTCTGATTTGAGAGGATCTTCTCTTCCCTTGATTTTTAATAGGGAGAAGCGGATCAGGAGAAGGGAATTTGTCGTGTGCCTGTGTAGGAAGGACGGTATCTCCCCGTTACGGAGAGCGTGTATGCGGGAATCCCGGTATCGTACAGACGCGAGGTCGACCGACGAAAAGGTGTGGTCTGACGGAGCGAGCTGAAGTCGAGCGGGAGGAATCAAGTACTTCGTATGGGTGGTTAGCAAGAGTCTCTTGTCCTGTGCGGACGGGGGATTTTTTTATACCAGAGAAAGGATAGAGCATGTCTACTTACAGGAAAGTGACAAATGACCTCAACTTCGTTCAGAGGGAGAGAGAGACCAGGAAATTCTGGGAGGATCATCATATCTTCGAGAAATCGATGGATCCCTCCAAAAAGCAGTCAACCTTTACCTTCTATGACGGTCCTCCGACGGCGAACGGGAAGCCCCATATCGGCCATGTCTTAACCCGTGTGATCAAGGATATGATCCCCAGGTATCAGACCATGAAGGGCAATTTCGTTCCTCGCAAGGCCGGCTGGGACACTCACGGACTTCCCGTCGAGATCGGTGTCGAGAAGAAGCTTGGACTGGACGGCAAAGACCAGATCGAGGAGTACGGCATCCAGCCCTTTGTCGAGCAGTGCAAGGAGTCTGTCTGGGAGTACAAGGGCATGTGGGAGGATTTCTCCGGTGCCGTTGGTTTCTGGGCTGATATGGATCACCCTTACATTACCTATGACAACAACTTCATCGAGTCCGAGTGGTGGGGACTCAAGCAGATCTGGGACAAGAAGCTGCTCTACAAGGGATTTAAGGTCGTCCCCTACTGCCCCCGCTGCGGGACTCCCCTGTCCTCGCAGGAGGTGGCGCAGGGCTATAAGACGGTCAGGGAACGGTCGGCAGTCGTTCGCTTTAAGGCCAAGGGAGAAGACGCGTATTTCCTGGCCTGGACTACGACGCCCTGGACTCTGCCCTCCAACATTGCTCTCTGCGTGAATCCCCTTGAGGTCTATGCCAAGGTCAAATGCGTTGACGGATTCACCTACTATATGGCCAAGGCACTCCTGGATAAGGTCCTGGGTCCCCTGGCCAAAGATGGTCAGCCCGCCTATCAGATCATTGAGACCATGCAGGGCGCGGATCTTGAGTACCGTGAGTATGAGCCCCTCTATGACTGCGCAGCGAAGGCGGTTGAAAAGTCACACAAGAAGGCCTTCTTCATTGAGGTCGATGACTATGTCACCATGTCCGATGGTACCGGTATCGTCCACGAGGCTCCCGCCTTTGGTGAGGACGATGCCCGTGTCGGCCGCAAATACGACCTCCCCTTCGTTCAGATGGTGGACGAGAAGGGCTGTATGAAGGCGGAGACCCCCTTTGCCGGGATGCGCTGCAAGCCCACAGAGGAGGAGATGGCAAATGGGGCCAAGTCCGCTGATCCGGCGGTTTTGGCCGATCTGGAGGAGAGAGGCCTCCTCTTTGACGCGCCCAGCTTTGAGCATGACTATCCCCACTGCTGGAGATGTGATACTCCCCTGCTCTACTTCGCGAGAGAGTCCTGGTTTATCAAGATGACGGCTGTCAAGGATGACCTGGTCAAGAACAACAAGTCGGTCAACTGGATTCCACCGTCAATCGGTGAGGGGAGATTCGGCAACTGGCTGGAGAATATCCAGGATTGGGGCATTTCCCGCAACCGCTATTGGGGAACTCCCCTGAATATCTGGGAGTGCGATGATTGCGGTCACCAGGAATGCATCGGGTCTCGCGCCGAGCTGGTTGAGAAGACCAAAGATGCCGCCATGGCGGACATTGAGCTGCATCGGCCCTATATCGACCGGGTGACCTTCCCCTGCCCTCACTGTGGGAAGCCCATGCACCGTGTCCCCGAGGTTGTAGACGTCTGGTTCGACTCCGGCGCCATGCCATATGCCCAGCATCATTATCCCTTCGAGAATCAGGACAAGTTCGAGCAGCAGTTCCCCGCGGACTTCATCTCAGAGGCGGTTGATCAGACCCGCGGCTGGTTCTACTCTCTGATGGCGGAGTCCACCATTCTCTTCGGCAGGGCTCCCTATAAGAACGTCATTGTATTGGGCCATGTCCTGGACGGCAAGGGACAGAAGATGTCCAAGTCCAAGGGCAATGCCGTCGACCCCATGGAGGCCCTGTCCACCTACGGGGCGGACGCCATTCGCTGGTACTTCTACACCAACTCCAACCCCTGGCTGCCCAATAAGTTCCATGGCAAGGCAGTGGAGGAGGGACAGCGCAAGTTCCTCAACACCCTCTGGAACACCTATGCCTTCTATGTCCTCTACGCCAACATTGACGCCTTTGATCCCACGAAGTACCGCTTGCAGACGGATCAGCTGTCCGTCATGGATCGCTGGGCACTCAGCCGCCTGAACTCCACGGTTAAGGCAGTCGACGAGAATCTGGGAGCCTACCGGATCCCCGAGGCCGGAAGAGCCTTGCAGGATTTCATTGACGACCTGTCTAACTGGTATGTCAGGAGGAGCCGCCAGCGTTACTGGGCGAAGGGATTAGAGCAGGACAAGATCAATGCCTATCTGACTCTCTATACCTGTCTGGTGACCTTCGTTAAGCTCGCCGCTCCCATGATCCCCTTCATGACCGATGAGATCTACCGCAACCTGGTCTGCAGCCTGGATGCGGATGCGCCCGAATCCGTTCATTTGTGTGACTTCCCTGCCTGCGATGAGAGCCTGATTGATGAGAAGCTGGAATCCGACATGAAGGAGCTGCTGAAGATCGTTGTTTTCGGCCGCGCCTGCCGCAATGCCTCCAACATCAAGAATCGCCAGCCCCTGGCCCAGATGTACATCAAGGCGGAGAATCGTCTGAATGACTTCTATGCGGCCATTATTGAGGATGAGCTGAATGTGAAGAAGGCTGAGTTTGTGACAGATGTCACCGCCTTTACGACCTATATCTTCAAGCCGCAGTTAAGAACCGTCGGCCCCAAGTATGGCAGGTTCCTGGGCCAGATTCAGAAGGCCCTGTCCGGCCTGGACGGAAATACCGCCTACGCCCAGCTTCAGGAGAAGGGCAAGATCACTCTGCCCGAGGTTGACGCCTCCATCGAGCTGACTGAGGATGACCTCCTGATTACCATGACCCAGAAGGAAGGCTATGTGACGGACGGGGACAACAATGTGACCGTTGTTCTGAATACTAACCTGACCGATGCTCTGCGGGAGGAGGGAATGGTCCGCGAGATCATCTCCAAGCTGCAGACCATGCGCAAGGAGGCGGGTTTCGAGGTCATGGATCACATCGCCATTGCCTACCGCGGCAACGAGAAGATCGGCGCGATCTGCGCGGCACATGGTGAGGAGATCACTGCGGAGACCATGGCGGATTCCATCGCCGAGGGAGCTGTGGACGGCTACTCCAAGGAGTGGGATATCAACGGAGAGAAGGTGACCCTGTCGGTCGCCAGGCTTGGTTGACAACAAGAGATTTTTCCTAAAGAGTATAACGGCATAATCAGGCGCTTCTGATTATGCCGTTTTCCTTTTGGGGGAATTTTGACTGCCTCGATAAGGATCCGGTGAATGATTGAGGACTGAGGAATGGACAAGCTGTGGTCGGATGACGCCTGGAACGACTATTTGTATTGGCAGATACAAGATAAGGATCGGCATTTGTTCGGTCCTTTTTTGCTGATTGTATATATTCTTTTAAGATATAGCATGGGTTTCAGGAGATATATGGGCATGGCTTTGCTGTTTTGGTTGCATAAAACTAAAAAAAGTGATCTAATAGGAGCGAAGCATAAGTTATGCATGGCTAACAGCTGTGAGGAGATTACATTGCGGGAAATCCGGGAAATCCAGTATAATGACTTTTGTATACAATATAGAAGGTGCTGATCAGAGGGATGACAATGAAGAGGATTTCACGCAGGGCCTGCGCCAAAATCAATCTGGGGCTTGACGTCCTGGGAAGAAGGGCGGATGGATATCACGAGGTCCGTATGCTGATGCAGCAGGTGGATCTGCACGATGATCTGATTCTGCAAAAAAGAGAAGACGGACGGATCTCCATGGAGTGCGACAGGGAGGATCTGCCCTGCGACGAGACCAATCTCTGCGTCAGGGCGGCGGAATTGATGCGAAGGCAGTACGGCCTGTCAGGCGGTCTGCACATTGAGCTGACCAAGCGTATTCCCCTGGCGGCCGGTCTTGCGGGCGGCTCCGCGGACGCAGCCGCAGTGATGCTGGGAATGGCGGAGCTCTTTGGACTTGCCCAGGATGACAGGGAGGCTATGCGAAGAGAGCTGATGCGTCTCGCCCTGCAGCTGGGGGCGGATATCCCCTATTGTCTCATGGGGGGGACCGCGCTGGCGGAGGGGATCGGTCAGATCCTGACGCCGATCAGACCGGCTCTGCGGGAGATCCCGACACTGATTGTCAAGCCCGCAGCCAGTGTCTCTACGGGAGAGGTCTATCGGGCTTTCGACTCCTGCACAGACTGCCGGCACCCCGATATTGATGGACTTCTCGACGCTGTTCGCAGAGAGGCATACACCGATATCTGCCATTTGCTGGGCAATATTTTAGAAGATGTGACGATTCCTCTTCATCCCGAGATCCGGCAGTTAAAGAACGTTCTGCGAGATCATGGCGCTGACGCGGCGATGATGTCCGGCTCCGGGCCTACGGTCTTTGCCTTCTTCTCAGAGGAAGGGAAAATGCGGGATTGTCGGAGGAAGCTGTTGGAGCAGTGGGAAGACCTGAGTCTGGAAGGCGTATTTTTAAGTCATACCCGAGGAGGAGTCTGATCCTGTCATGATCTGGGGACTGGCTCGGAAAGCAATCTCATGCAGATCGAATATCAACTGGAGGATTTGGATGGTACAGTCGGAACATATGGATTTAAAGCTGGATATGGATGCCTATCTTCCCCTGCGGGACGTGGTTTTTAATACCCTGCGCAATGCGATTCTGCGGGGGGATTTAAAGCCCGGCGAGCGTCTGATGGAGATGCATCTGGCCAATCGTCTGGGGGTCAGCCGCACCCCGATTCGCGAGGCCATTCGCATGCTGGAGCAGGAGGGGCTGGCGGTGACCATTCCCAGGAAGGGAGCCCAGGTCGCCAAGATGACCGAGAAGGACCTGCAGGATGTGCTTGAAATTCGGGACGCCCTGGATGAACTGGCGGTTACCCGCGCCTGTATGTGCGATGATCCGGACTTCCTCAGGCATTTGGAGACAGCCATGAAGGATTTCGAGCTGGCCACAAGAAGCGGGAATTACCGCAAGATCACGGAGGCGGACGAGGCCTTCCACGCTGTGATCTACCAGGCGGCGGATAATCCCAAGCTTGAGAGCATCGTCACTAACCTGCGTGAACAGATGTACCGCTACCGCTACGAGTATATCAAGGACGCTGGAACCTATTCCCGTCTGATCCAGGAGCATGCCGCCATTTTGGACGGACTGCGCCGCAAGGACAAGGACTATGTCAAGGCCATCATGCATACCCACCTGGCCAATCAGATCGAGGCTGTTCGAGGAGTGATCCGCGATCAGAGCCGGCATTAATGCCCATCGCCAGAGAGGCTCACATCAGGATTCTGACCAAAGAGACGCTGGACGGCCTTGTGAATGAGAGCCAAAGCGATTACAGAGGAAGGCTCCTGGAGAGGGAGAGGAGCATCCTTTTGCGCTATGAGGACGGGCCGGAAGGAGAAGAGGGACCGGCCTCGACAAGCATCCATATCCGTGAGGGACAGGTGGAGATCGTCCGCAGGGGCTCCGTCAGCAATCGTTTGATCTATATCCCGGGGGAGTGGACCAGCTGTCACTATCAGACTCCGATGGGGATTTTGGATTTGAGGGTCTTCACCGAGCGGTTTCAGTTCTTAAATCTCTCAGATCGGAAGATGCGTCTTATCCTTTCCTATCAGCTGGAACTGAATGGACAGGAGGCCGGACGTCGGGAGCTCTTGATAGAGATTACTATGAGATAGGAGAATTTTGCGTCAGACCAGTCTCAGGAGAGCTTTCAGGCCGGATTTTCGAAGCTTTCAGGACAGCTTCGAAAATGTGTTCAGATCAGATCCAAGAGTGATTTCAGACCAGTTGTAAAGGCCTCTTTTTCAGGGACAGATTTGTAAAAATGCCTGCAAAAAATCTTTATAGAATATTAGAGCGATTGAGGTGTTTGGAATGAGGATCCGGGGAGCGACATAAGGCGCCCCGGATTTTTAGTGAATCAGTTTGAGAAATGCCCGCATCTCCTCGGTCACCCACTTGTCCCGGTGGTAGATACACTGACGCTGCATATGCATGTGAAAGTCCTCTACCTGAACGATGGCCAGCTGCCCCGCGGTCACCTGGTCAACGACGCAGAAGTAGGGGAGGAAGGAGACGCCCCCGTGCTCTTTGAGCATGCGGATAATGATGGCGGGGTCCTGAATTTCGAGAAAGCATGAGAGAGCCATGCCGCGGGCGGCCAGATACTGGTCCAGGGCCTTGCGGTAGTTCTCGCCGGCCTCCGTGGAGAAGAAGGGCTGGTGAATTACTTCCTCCATGCTGACATTCTCGCGTCTGGCCAGAGGGGATGACGCGGAGGTGACGAAGACAATGGATTCTTTCGCCTCCAGAGCCTTGATCCAGTTCTTGTCGTAGATGGGCTGATCCAGGAGATAGATAATATCCAGTTCATTGTGGGTCATCTCCTGAACCAGCTCCGATGGCGGGGCCGACTTGATGGTGATCTGATAGTTGGGGTGCTGCTCATAGAGGCGGAGCAGGACATCCGACAGATGGTATTCCATGAGAGAATCGATGACCCCCAGGCGGAGCTGATGCTTCTTGAAATTTTCATTGCCCATATCACTGCGCATCTCATAGATCCGGTTTAAGATGTCGTTGGCGAAGGCCAGAAAGCGCTCGCCCTCCGAGGTCAAACGCACGTGCCGGCCAATGCGGTCAAAGAGCTGGGTGTGGTATTCCTCTTCCAGCTGCTTGATCTGGATGGTGACTGTGGACTGGGAGTAGCCCAGCTGTTCGGCCGCTCTGGAGAAGCTCAGACACTCCGCCACGCGCTCAAAGGTTACCAGTTGTCGGATTTCCATAGATTTTCCCCGCCCTTTTTACTTTCGATCCTTCTGAACACAGAATATTTGCGGAAGCCCTGCCACAGGATGCATGAGACGTCCATACATCCCTTGCATGTTAGGAGTGAATCAGGTGCTTCCTGCGCCTTGTGCATTCGACAGAGGAATCAGATGCCGCATGTGTTTTGGACATTTGATGAACAAATCAGATACTCCGTGCATCTTGTAGATTTCGCAAACGCATCAGATACTCTTATTATAAGGATTAAGAGAAAACGATTAAAGATTTTCATAGACTTTATCAAAAAGATTAAATTCACAAATAGTACGTTCAAGTTATACTATATCTGTGGTTAGATTCTGATCATTTCTGATGTTGAGACCATCAGAGTGGTCAGGCAGTTTCGTTTCAAGAAAAGGGGAAAGAAATGAAAGAAAAAAAGAAATTGGGCCTTGTCCCGCGTCTCATCATTGCCATTATCCTTGGTATTCTGATCGGTCAGTTCATGCCGCTCTGGTTCTCAAGAACCGTTGTGACGCTGTCCGGCATTTTCTCCACGGTGCTCAAGTTCGTGATTCCACTCATGATCCTGGCATATGTCACCATGGGAATTGCGGACCTGACCCAGTCAGCCGGCAAGCTCTTGCTGATTACGGTGGCCATGGCATATGGTTCCACCCTGATCGCAGGTACCCTGTCCTATCTGGTATCCGCGGCCCTCTTCCCGTCCTTCATGTCGCCTGACGCTCTGAGTCAGATTCAGGCGACAGCGGGCAACTCCGTAGAGTCCTTCTTCTCTATTAAGATCCCGCCTCTTTTAGACACCATCTCCGCGGTTGTTCTGGCCTTTATGCTGGGCCTCTGCCTGTCCTCCATGAGAGGCAAGAAGGAGATCGGAGACACTCTCTACAATGGGATGAAGGACTTCTCTTCCATCATTGACCGTGTTCTTCACGTGGCTATCATCCCTCTTCTGCCCCTCTATATCTGCGGTACCTTCGTTGATATGACCGTGTCCGGCAAGACCTATGTGATCCTTGGAATCCTCTGGAAGGTATTCCTGGTTGTTATCATCATGCACCTGATCTATCTGCTGGCGCAGTTTACTCTGGCGGGAAGCATCTCTCACCAGAACCCTTTCCAGCTGATGAAGAACCAGATCCCGGGATACACCACGGCGATCGGAACCCAGTCCTCCGCGGCGACCATTCCGGTCAATCTGCAGTGCGCCGAGAAGGATGGAGTCAGCGAACAGATCAGGAACTTCGTCGTTCCGCTCTGCGCCAACATCCACATGTGCGGATCCATGATTACCATCACTGCCTGCGCGACAGCCGTCTGCCTGATGAACAACCTGCCCATCTCTCTTGGCACGGTTGTTCCCTTCATCATGACTCTCGGCGTGGCCATGGTTGCCTCTCCCGGAGCGCCGGGCGGTTCCATTATGACGGCCCTGCCCTTCCTCTATCTGATCTTCGGCAAGGAGGCCGGCGATCCCAATGGACCGATCTGCGCCATCATGGTTGCCCTCTATCTGACCCAGGATTCCTTCGGAACCGCTTGTAACGTATCCGGAGACAATGCCATTGGCGTGATCGTCAATGCCATCTACAATAAGTTCCTTGCCCAGGGTGGCGAAAAGAGCGCCCAGGCATAAGCCGCGGAGGCATTTTCATGAATGTATTTCACATCATCGGGCCGGTCATGATTGGTCCATCCAGTTCCCATACGGCCGGAGCAGTGCGCCTGGGCAGGGTGGTGAACAAGGTGTCCAATGACCAGCCCCTGGCCTCGGTCAGGATTGAACTGTCGGGATCCTTCGCCAGAACCTATCAGGGGCACGGCACGGATCGGGCCCTTCTGGCGGGGATCATGGGCTACCATTCCTATTCTGAGGAGATAAGGGATGCTCTGGAGATCGCCAGCCAGAGGGGAATTTCCTACGAATTCATTCCAAGAGACATCCCCGGAGCCCATCCCAATACCGCCTGCATTCATTACCGGACGGTCAGCGGAGAAGAAGGCTGTGTCCAGGGAGCCAGCATTGGCGGCGGCAATATCCGGGTCGACTTCGTCAACGGGATGGAGGTCAACTTCACCGGAGAGAACAATACCATTCTGGTTCTGCACAGGGATCGGCCGGGTGTCATCGCTGACGTCACAAACCTCATGCGGGTGAAATATTCTGACGTCAATATCGGCAATTTCAAGCTCTCCCGCAAGGAGAAGGGATCGACGGCGCTGATGACCATTGAGATTGACCAGATGCCCCCTCTGGGAATGACAGAGGAGATTGAGAGTCTTGAAAATGTGGAAAGAGCCCTTCTGATCCGGGCTGTCTGATGGAGGTCGCCATGTTTAAGTATGAGACAATTCAGGAACTGGTCGATGCTGCGCAGACGTCCGGCAAAAAGATCAGCGATATCTTCATTGAAGATCAGGCGAAAGCTATGGAGACCAGTCCGGAGGAGATCATTACCAGGATGGATGAGGCCTTTCAGGTCATGATTGACTGTACGGTGCGCGGAGCCGACAGGGATCTGCGCTCTCACTCCGGTCTGACCGGGGGAGAGGGCTACAAGATGCTCAGCTACGCGGCGGATGCCCCGGAGGGCGGATGGATGGGCTCTTACATGACCAAGGCGGTCGGACGGGCCCTGTCGGCCTCTGTCTCGAATGCCGCTATGGGCAAGATTGTCGCGGCGCCGACAGCCGGCTCCTGCGGGATTCTCCCGGGCTGTCTGGTCAGCGCCTATGAGGATCGGGGCATGGACCGGGAGGCCTGTGTCAGAGCTCTCTTTACGGCTGGCGCCTTCGGACTGGTGGTAGCCAATGTAGCGTCCATTGCGGGGGCGGAGGGCGGTTGCCAGGCTGAGTGCGGTTCCGCCTCCGGTATGGCGGCCGCGGCTCTGGTAGAGCTCAGGGGCGGAAGTCCCCAGCAGGCGGCTACCGCCATGGGGATCGCGATTGTCAATCAGATGGGTCTGGTCTGTGATCCGGTAGCCGGTCTGGTCGAGATCCCCTGCATCAAGCGCAATGCCTCCGGTGTCATGATCGCCTTTACGGCAGCGGACATGGCCCTGTCCGGAATCGACTTAAAGATTCCCGTCGACGAGTGCATCTCGGCCATGAAGGCGGTCGGAGACAGCATGCCGGAAGCGCTCAGGGAGACGGCCGGAGGAGGTCTGGCGGCGACGCCGACCGGAAAGAAATTAAGAGAGCAGGTCTTTGGGAAAGAGTAAGAGACCGGAACAGGAAAGGAAAAGCTGCACTCATCATGGGTTGAGGGGCTGCGGGGAAAGGAGGATTCATTCCCTGCAGTCCCTTTCGTTGCGTTGTTATGGTGGGAATTGTGAGTTATAGGACAAAACGTGTTGATGAAAACCCCTCCGAAGCCTTGTAAATAAAGGGCTCGGAGGGGTTCAATCTTGTTTCAATGAACTTTGAGGGTGGACAAAATGTGTTGATAAAAAGTACCTCAAAGCCTTGTGTATTCAAGGGTTTGAAGGGGTTTAATCTTCCTAAAAAACAGAGGGGCTCAAGGGGGATTAAATGAATCAGGTAAATTGTCCGGTTTGTGGAAATAAATGTGTGAAATCCGGAAAAACAAAAGCAGGATCACAACGTTGGTTATGCAAGCAATGTAAAAGCTCACTAACACATAGAATTGATAATCGTGCGAAGGAACTGCAACTCTTCCAAGATTGGCTGTTTAGCAAAAATTCCCAATCGACAATGCCTGGTGAGGGACGAACATTTCGAAGAAAGACAGCTAAGTGCTGGGATATTTGGCCGATGCCTCCTAAGATAGAACGCTCTAGTGACGTGGTCTTCTTAGATGGCATTTATCTTGGCCGAAAGGCTTGTGTATTGATCTGTTGCGACAGAGAGAATGTTCTTGGCTGGTATCTGTGTAGATACGAGCATGCAGGTGCTTGGACAGCGTTAATGAGGCGAATTGCGGAACCAAGGATGGTTGTTTCAGATGGTGGAAGTGGATTTGCGAAAGCACTAAGAAAGGTATGGCCAAACGCAAAACATCAGCGTTGTACATTCCATGTATTCTGCCAAGTAAAACGATATACGACCTCTCGTCCCAATACGTTGGCAGGATTTGAACTATATCGCTTAGCAAAGGACTTGTCGAAAATCAAGGATAAGAAAGAGGCAGGGGTCTGGGTTGGACACTTTGTAAACTGGACCCATAAGCATCAAGAGTTTTTAAGCCAGATGACCATTGATGAGAACGGAAAGAAAAGGCCCACGCACGAGAGGCTTTTAAAAGCGGAAAGATCACTGCTTAAGTTGATCAGAGAGAATACCATTTTCACCTATCTTGATGAGGATTTAATGCGAGAATTTAGCCCTCCATCTACGAATAATCGTATTGAGGGAGGTGTTAATTCTAGGCTAAGAGAGATGCTAAGAAACCATAGGGGACTTTCAATTGAGAGACGAATAAAAGCGGTTTACTGGTGGTGTTACATGCACTCACCAGAACCGCTTTCCTTGTCTGAAATATTAAATATAATGCCCACTGACAAGAGCATAGCTGCCATATACAAAAAGATGAGTGAGAAGCAAAAACTAGAAAAAAGCCTCTCGATATGGGGAGATGCTATTGTTTGGAGCGACTTCCATAAGGTGGACAGATTCTATGATCAATGGGATTAGCCATCAACACGTTTTGTCCTATAACCCGTTTTTTATCTTTATGATAAAACAGTATATGTTCATGAGCTTATCGTTTTAATTATACTATTGTGTTTCAGATATAACCAGTCTATTCATTCTCCCCGATATATATTATCATGTTCTTATAAATACATCCTTTTTATGCTGACAAAGGGGGGTGAATCCAATGGATATATTTTTCTATTTTGGAACTCATCAATTTTTTCTCAGAAAGGATAATTTTATCATGAAAAAGATCATATCATTGGTTTTGGTTTCTGCAATACTGATATTTTCTTCACTTCCAGTATTGGCGGCTCCAAACGAATTTAACAACACAACAGATTCCCATTTTTCCAACATATCAGCCGTCATTACAGATGACATTACCGGTGAAACAATTATTATTTCGCCCCAAAAAATTTCCAATCATATTTCTATAAATGACGGTAATAGTATAACTGAAGAAGCGACTGCCACTTTCACTTTACCAACACCTGGAATTATACCTTTTTATTCTGATACATCGATCACTGAAACCGATGTTGAAGCAACTGTTAAAATTAACTACGATCGATCTGGTAGAAAAATTCGAGTCAACGGCGTCAGTGGTAGTTGGGTTCCATCCCTTAGCCTAATTAATATTTCTAATAGAGAAGTTCATTATGGCGATGGAGCCCCCTTCTCACACAGTGCACACAAGTACCCAACCTCTAATTACTTTAGCTATACTACTGGCTGGGGTTGGGTAAATTGGTATCCCGCTTCTCAAGATGCCATGACCGGTGCCAGAGCATTTACATCTGCCACCGTTTCAGTTACGGGGATGACGCCACACACAATAGAAGTTTTTGTAACAGCAACAAAATAATCAATAAGGTGATATTATGCTTTTCAAATATTCTTCACTATGCTCAAATATTAACTCGGAAAGGAAAAATTGCATTATAGACATTCTTAGTCAAAACCATATTGACTACAAAATAAAGGCTAAAATGCCATTTCGGATGCATTCATTTAACTCATCTAAAATAGCTGGCATAGGCAGAACATCTAAAAGTTATGATGTTCGATATACAATAATGGTTCAAAAGGATGATCTTGAATTTGCACTTAAACTAATAAAATGAGCATATCAAGAGATTGAGGGATCCTTTCGAGGACCATCAATCTCTTTTCTATCGTTCCAAACCTCTTTTTTTCGTTTTTTGCTTTGATTGCACAATTGACTTGTAAATTTCCGGCAATTTTTCCTTAATAATCTCTTTTAGCTTATGAACCAGTTCCTCCAGACCTACGATCCTTTCTTTCAAACTTTGATTTTCCTTGTCTGAAATATTAAATATAATGCCCACTGACAAGAGCATAGCTGCCATATACA
>NZ_DBHIDN010000025.1:0-22320 GCF_057251025.1 Shuttleworthella sp. | reverse complement strand
GGACAGATTCTATGATCAATGGGATTAGCCATCAACACGTTTTGTCCTATAACCCCAGTTTTATATGCCCTGATCCCCCCTTCTCTCCCGCTCCAAAGTCTGGCAAAAATAATTTTAAAAAATTAGCACTCTCCACTTGACAGTGCTAACAATTCGAGTTATAACATAGGCATAGGAAATCAGAAAAGCAAAAAGATATGCTTTCCTAAAGAAAGGAGTTTCATATGTTTATGACACCAAGTATTTTATCCGACAATGTATTCGATCATTTCTTCAATGACGATTTCTTCTGGCCCACCGGCAAGATGCCTTCTCACCAGAACGGCGTCGCCAACCTAAGAGCTGACATCAAGGAAGTTGAGGGAGCCTATGAGTTGACCATGGATCTTCCGGGCTTCTCCAAGGACGATGTCAATGTCGACCTCAAGCAGGGCTATCTGACGGTTTCGGCCAAGAGAGAGTCCTCTAATGACCAGAAGGATGAGGACGGACACTACATCCGCCGCGAGCGCTACTCCGGTTCTTTCCAGAGAAGCTTCTATGTCGGCGATCATCTGGATCCGTCTGACATCAAGGCGACCTTCAAGGACGGTGTTCTCTGCTTGAGCGTCCCCAAGGAGGAGACCAGGCAGGTTGAAGAGAAGCCCTCTCAGGTACTGATCGAGGGCTGATCCCCTCTCAGGGCTTCCGTTCTTGTCCCCATCAACGATTGACTCACCCCGGCTCTGCGGCTCATCCCCAGGGCCGGGGCTTTTATTTTCAAATCAGATTCTCGCCCGTTTCATGGACTTTCTCCCGCTTCGACCAGACCCCGGCAACTTGCCCGAAATCCTGTCACAATCTTTGTCGCTTTCTTCCAGTGAGAGGCTGGTCTGTCCCGTGCTATAATCAGTTCGTGGTCTCCCACCGGCTTCTTGTCCTGTCATGTCCCTGAGGAAGATACATGACAGCGAATCTCATGTCCTATTCGGACTTCAACACACATCTCTTAGCGCAGATCCGCCGGGAATTTTCACCCGACTATGACATTCACATTGAGAGAATTCTAAAGAACAACTCCATTCAGCTGGATGCCCTGATGATCTGCGCGCCGGACTGCAATCTCACTCCCAATATCTATCTCAATTACTACTATGAGCGCTATCAGAAGGGCTCTTCTTTTGCCTGCATCCTGGAGGAGGTCCTGGACTGCTATCGGAAACGAAGATCCGATTCTCCTTTTGATGCCGACCGCTTCAGAGACTTCGCCTATATCCGAAAGCATCTGGTATTTCGTCTGCTGAATCGGGAGGACAACCGAAATCTCCTGGCAGATGTTCCCCATATTGACTTCCTGGACCTGGCCATTGTCTTTTCGATCCTCTTGAAGGACGAAGCGGAGCGCTGCGCCAGTGTTCTCATCCACAAGAACCATTTGCCGTCCTGGGGGAATCCGACCGCAGAAGACCTTCTTGCCATCGCCGAGTCCAACAGTCCCCGCCTCCTCCCCCATTGCTTTCGTCCCCTGTCGGACTTTCTGAGGGAGGAGGCTCCTGCAGCCTGCCCCGATGACAGTCGGTCTGCGGAGCCTCCCCTCTTCGTCCTCTGCAACCGGGCCAGGCTCTATGGGGCGGCCTCCGTCCTCTACCCGGGCCTGCTCTCCGGCATCGCAGCACAGCTATCCTCTGACCTGATCGTCATCCCCTCTTCCATCCACGAGGTCCTGCTCACCCCCTATGACCGCCTGATGGACCCTGTGCGCCTGAATGAGATGGTGGTCCAGGTTAACACGACACAGGTCCCCAAGGAGGATATCCTGTCAGATCATGTCTACTATTTCGATCGGAGGCGTGGGGTCCTGGGCCTGGATCCGCCCGCAGAGGCTCCCGCCTCCTGAGGGAATACCCCGGGTCCTCCCCCTGACTTACAGGTCACCTCTTACATAGAAAGGTGCGCCGCCGGGCGCACCCAAAAGACCGCCCCCGCAGCCTGCTTCCAGCTTGCGGGGGCGGTCCCGGTTTTTCTTACTTGCGCATCTTGGCCATCTGGGCTTTCTTCTTCTTGCGGGAGGCCTTGTCCTCGTTGGCCTTGATCCTTGCAGGTCCATCCGCCGGTCCCATCTTGCTGCGAGACCGCATCATATACCAGAGGGGGGTCGCAATGAAGATGGACGAATAGGTACCGGAGATCACGCCGACCAGGAGGGGGAAGGCGAACTCCCGCATGGTCGAGGTTCCGAGAATCAGAAGCATCAGAACCATGACAGCTGTCGTAAAGGAGGTGGACAGGGACCTGCCTAAGGTCTCGCGGACACCCTCATTGGCCAGTTCTGCCAGATTCTCCTCACCGGACGCATCCAGGGTCTTTAAATTATCCCTGTGACGGTCAAATATGACAATCGTGTCGTTGACGGAGTAACCAACGACCGTCAGGATACATGCGATAAAGGCGGATCCGACCGACATGCGGAAGATCGCATACATGGTCAGAACGATCAGAACATCATGGATTAAGGCGATGATCGCAGAAGAGGCGAAGCGGAAATCCCTGAACCGAAACCAGATATAGATCAGCATAAAGAAGACTGCCACAAGCACTGCAATCAGAGCTGCTCTTCGCATCTCCCCTCCAATGGTTGAGGAGATGTTCTCCGAACTGATCTCCGACTCGGCCACGCCGAACTTCTGGTTTAAGACCTCATTCAATTTCTTGCGCTCATCCAGGTTCAGAGTCCTCATCTTGAAGATAATCTGCTTGGAATTCTGCACCGTCTGCACCTGGATATCATGATCTCCGGTAACCGTCTCGAAGGCCGGTACGATCTGGTCCTGGGCCTCCTGCAGGCTGTATGTCTTGTCGAAGCCCACCGTCGTCGATGTACCGCCGGAGAACTCCAGGCTGTAATTCAGGGCCTTGCCGGAGGATGCTTGGTGGAATCCCATGCCCACAAGGCCGACTCCGATCACTGCGAGAGAGATTCCGATGAAGATCCACCTCTTCCCGATGAAATTGATCTTGGGCCACTCCCTGGACTTTCCGTAGAACTTGGGATCGCGGGCTCCGAAGGCCATGAAGATGCTGATAATCAGTCTGGTGATCAGCAGGGCCGTAAACATGGACAGGACAACACCGATAGCCAGGGTAATTGCGAATCCCTTGACCGTTCCGGAGCCAAGGATTCCCAGAACCGCTGCTGCAATCAGAGTTGTCACGTTTCCGTCGACAATGGCGCCCAGCGCCTTGTGGAAGCCGGAGGCAACAGCATTGCGGACATTGGTCCCGGCAGAGATCTCCTCCCGGATGCGGGCGAAGATGATCGCATTGGCATCTACCGCCATACCCAGAGAGAGGATGACACCGGCCACGCCGGGCAGGGTCAGGGTCACATTGAAGAAGTAGAGAATTGCCACGGTCATCACCGTATAGAGGGCCAGAGCAATCGCAGCCGCAAGACCGGGCAGCATGTAGAGGGCAATCATGAATACCATGACAATGGCAAGACCGATTCCTGCTGCCAGAAGGGCCGTGGATACGGCGTTGCTTCCCAGCTGCGCGCCTACGACCTCGGACTGCAGCTCCTCCAGCTCAATGTCCAGGCCGCCGATGCGGATGTAGGTGGCCAGCTTGTCCGCCTCTTCATAGCTGTTCATCCCGTTGATAACCGCGCTTCCGTCATTGATGACGGCATCAACTCTGGGGACAGAGACGAACTTACCATCATAGTAGATGCCGATGGACTGATTCTTCTCCTTGGCCTTGGCGGTTGCCTCAGCGAAGGCCTTGGTTCCGTTCTCATTGAGTGCGATCTGAACGACCGGCTTCTGGGCCCCGGTCTGCTGGGTCTCATACCCGGCCTTGGAGGACTTGACGTCAGATCCGGTCAGGACGATGGATCCGTCCGCCTCCAGCTGGTCAATGGTCTTGGTCAGCTCGTACTGCCCGCTCGTCTGACTGATCTGATAGTTGGCAGATCCGTCTGAGCCGGTCTGTCGGATGAAGTAGAGCTTTCCGGGGCTTCCCAGCTGAGCCAGAAGGGCATTGGCATCCTTGACGCCGGGGATCTCAACGGTTATGCGATTGTCTCCCACCTGGTAGACATTGGCCTCGGTCGTCGTCTGCCCCTCTCCCAGGTCATTCTCGATACGAGACTGGAGCTTGGCGATGGTATCCTTCATCTGCTGCGAAGAAGGGGTGTCTCCCTTGGCCTGATAGGTGATAGAGACTCCGCCCGCCAGGTCGAGGCCCAGCTTCAGTCCCTTGCTGCCCGAGGTCTTCGTCTGCCGAATAACATTGAGACTCATCACACCCAGAGATCCCAGAAGCAGGACCAGTATGACAAGCCACAGGACCGCGGTCCTCTTTTTCATACGATTCATCTTTAACTCTCCTTCGTTCCCTGTCTTGCTTTACTCCGGGTCGCCCGTCAAGGCAAGACAAACATCTGATATATTCTATCATATCCGCAGAGAAAATTGTCTCCGGCTTCATCTTGGGCGGCTTGGCCATCCTGAGATTAAAATTCTCTCATCCCTCAGCAGATCGCCTTCGGCGGGGCAGGCACCCGGGTGGAATCACGATAGTTGTTTTCCATGGCGGCCTCGGCAGCCTTGATCATGATGGCGCACTCGATTCGCTTCTTCTGCAGGGCACAGCCCAGGTCATAGGTGTCATTGATCCTGCCCTTGAAATTGTAAGAATTGGCCGCACAGCCGCCGGAACAGTAGAACCTGGCGAAGCAGTCCCTGCACGAATCCTTGGCGTAGACATTACAGAGCTTGAATTCATCACGGATATCCGTGCGAACCAGACCGGATCCGTCATTGACATTGCCCATGACAAAATCCTGATTGCCGGCGAACTGGTGGCAGGGATAGATGTCCCCATTCGGAGTGATGCAGACATATTCCGTTCCTGACCCGCAGCCGGACAGGCGCTTGGCCACACAGGGTCCGCCCTCAAGATCGATCATGAAGTGGAAGAAATTAAAATCCTCATCCTTTCCCATCCGGCGGACCATCTCCGCGGCCAGCCGGTCGTATTCGGCGAAGAGCTTGGGCAGGTCTTCTTCACGGAGCGCGTAATCATCCGTGGGCTGAGCCACGACGGGCTCCACCGATATCTGCTTGAAACCCAGGTCCGCAATGTGCAGAACATCCTGGGAGAAATCCAGGTTATTTCTGGTAAAGGTTCCCCTTGCGTAATATCTCTGCTGCCCTCTGGACTCCGCCAGCCTCTGGAATTTTGGGACAATCCTGTCGTAGGAATCCTGTCCGCCGCGGAAGGGGCGCATCTGATTGTGGATTTTCTTCCTGCCGTCAATCGAGAGAACGACATTGCTCATCTCCCGGTTGAGAAAGTCCTGAATCTCATCATTTAAAAGAACGCCGTTGGTCGTCAGTGTGAAGCGGAATTTCTTGTCGTGGAGCTTCTCCTCCTGTCTTCCGTAAGCCACCAGCTTCTTGACCACCTCCCAGTTCATCAGGGGTTCTCCGCCAAAGAAGTCCACCTCCAGATTCCTTCGATTCCCGGAATTGGCGATGAGAAAGTCGAAGGCATTCTTGCCGGTCTCGAAGCTCATGAGCTCTCTGGGGCCTCCACAGTAGGTGCCCTCATCCGCAAAGCAGTACTTGCAGGCCAGGTTGCAGTCATGAGCCACATTGAGGCAGAGGGCCTTAACCACGGTGGGGCGACGCTTCAGGACATCTTCCATATAAGTCTCGTATTGATCCGGCGTAAAGAGGGACCGGTCATCAATCAGGGCCCGGATCTCTGCAAAGATCTCCTCCAGGTCCGCCCGGCTGACCTTGGGATACCGGTCCCGGATCTCCCCTTCGATCTGCTCCTTGTCCTTCTCTTCATACATGCCGATGACGTCATAGGTCACGTCATCCACCAGGTGGATGGCACCGGAGTTGACGTCCAAGACAATATTGTAGCCGTTATTTTTGAACTGATGAACCAAGTCTTCTCTCCATTCTTCGGACACGCTTCCTAACAAAAGGAAGACCGCAAGGACTTGCTCTGCGTCCCTACGGTCTTCCCCTCTGATTGACACTCGCTACGGACGAACCGCACAAGTGCGGTACTTACTGATTCTCGCAGCTCTGATTGCCCACGGTGCAAGAGGTCTTGCAGGCAGACTGGCAAGAGGTCTGGCACTCTCCGCATCCGCCCTTCTTCAAGGTGTTCTGCAGTCTTCTGGTATTAAGAGTCTTAATGTGCGTCATTCTAATCCTCCTTCATCGAGCTGTCGGGAGCCGTCCGGCAACATATTCTTTCAAAATTCAGAAAGAGTATACCATAAGTGGCCCAATCAGGGGAAGTGTCAATTCTCCCAGAGGCCATTCTCTTCCTTAAAGAGATTCCTGCCCCAAGCCTGTTAAAGCCTGTTCAATCGCCCCCTCTTCATTGCAAAGACCCGGATCAAATGATAGAATCTACTCATTATGAGCCACCATCTAGAAGGAGTTTTCTATGTTTGCAGCCATTCCCACCATCTGGATTGTCCTGATCATTGTCTTGATCATCCTGATCGGCCTCACCATAGCCCTCTACTTCTTCGGCAAACGCATGGAGAAACGCCAGGCTGAGCAGGAGGAACAGCTTGAGGCCGTAAAGCAATCCATCAGTATGCTGATCATTGACAAGAAACGACTCAAGCTCAAGGAGTCCGGCCTTCCTGACCAGGTCATATCCCAGACCCCTTGGTACGCCAAGCGGTCTAAGGTCCCCATTGTAAAGGCCAAGGTCGGTCCCAGGATCATGACCCTGATCGCCGATGAGAGACTCTTCGACGATATCCCTGTCAAGAAAGAGGTCAAGGCCACCGTGTCCGGTCTCTATATCACGGGCGTTCGCGGCCTGCACGGCCGCATTGAGCGCAATACCGAGAAGAAGAAGGGCCTTCGGGCCTGGCTCCTGCGCAGGGCCGGCCGGAATCGCTAGACAGCTGGAATTGCTAGATATCAGACGAAGGCAAAGAAGAATCAAGACGCGTGCCACAAGGCACCCCCGTAAAAAAGGACTGCACCAAAAGCCCGATGGCTTTGGTGCAGTCCTTTTCATCATATCTGAGACCCTCTTTCGTCTGAGATCTGCTTGCGCTTCTCTGCAGTCGTCCGGTCCCTTCCTAGTCTTCCTTCTTTCCGAAGACCTGCTCTCTGAGCTTCTTCCCGGTCGGCGTCGCCGCCAGGCCGCCGCCGGCCGTCTCCCGGAGGGCCTCCGGCATACTGTCTCCGACCGCCTTCATGGCCGAGATGCACTCATCCACCGGGATCTTCAGGTCGATTCCGGCCAGAGCCATATCGGCCGCCGTGAATGCGATCATGACGCCGGAGGCATTGCGCTTGATACAGGGGATCTCAACCAGACCCGCGACCGGATCACAGACCAGGCCCATCTGATTGACAATCGCAATCCCCATGGCCGTAGCTGCCTGCTCTGGACTTCCGCCGCGGAGTTCCACCAGAGCCGCTGCCGCCATCCCGGAAGCGGATCCGCACTCGGCCTGACAGCCTCCCTCGGCCCCTGCGATTGAAGCCACATTGGCCACCACAAGGCCGAAGGCTCCGGCGGTGAAGAGGGCCCTGACACAGGCCTCCCGGTCCATCCCCCGGTCCTCATAGGCGCTGACCAGGCAGCCGGGCAAGATCCCGCAGGATCCGGCCGTGGGCGCTGCCACAATCTTTCCCATCGCCGCATTGGAGACAGAAGCCGCCAGGGCCCGGCCCACGGCCTTGGTCATATGGTTCCCCATCCAGCCGCCCTCCGGGTCATTTTCCGCATAGCTTAGCATCCGGTAGCCCTCGCCTCCGGTCAGACCGGAGTGCGATTTCAGGTCCTTGTCGGCTCCCCGCCGGGTGCAGTCGATCATCACCTGAAAGGCCCGGTCCATCTTGGCCAGGATCTCCTCCGGGCTGGTCTCCATAGCCTTGGCCTGGTCCTCAATGAAAATATCACTGATCTTCCTGCCCTGGGTCCGGGCGGCATCGACCAGTTCACGAATTGTCTCATACTTAAACATGGCGACCTCCGTCAGACAGCCCGAATCAGAAGGGCTCTTTCCACATGGTTCAGACTTTCAATCTCCTCTGTCATCCCCAGAGGCGGCATCTGATCGATCTCAATGGTCATCAGAGCCGTTGATCCCTTCTCCTTGCGGGAGAGCTTGAAGTTGCCGATGTTGACCTCCGCATACTTCATCCGCATGAGATTGGTGACGTCGGCGATCACGCCGGGCGTATCCTTGTGCAAGACCAGAATGGTATTGTTCTCCCCGGTGAAGTTGACCTCCATGCCGTTGACATAGTCGACCCGGATATTCCCTCCGCCGATGCTGGCTCCCTGGACACAGCCCTCTTCTCCGCTGACGGTCTTGTAGTGGATGCAGGCGGTATTGGGGTGGGCTCCTGGAATGTCCCGCGGAATGAACTCGTAGGAAATTCCCTTCTTAGTGGCAATTTCCAGTGCATCCCGGATCTCCTCCGAATAAGAGTGGTATCCCATAATGCCCGCCAGAAGCGCCCGGTCCGTGCCATGTCCCTGATAGGTTCTGGCGAAGGACCCGGACAGCTCAATGCTGACTGAGGCCAGGGGCTTGTCATTGGATACCTTGTTGACCACCCGGCCCAGGCGGACTGCCCCGGCCGTGTGAGAGCTGGAGGGACCGATCATAACCGGCCCGATGATATGGAATACATTCATAGAACTGCCTCCGCAAGTTAAGCCTGGGCGCTCTCCTCTGTTCCCTTGGAGAGGAACTTATTGTAGATCGCATTGACGATAACGCCGATCGCGTTGTCTCCGGACACATTGCAGGCCGTTCCGAAGGAATCCTGAGTCAGGTAGAGGGCGACCATAATGGCGCAGATGGGGCCGTTGGGATCTCCTGCCTCCTTGCCGAAGATCAGGTAGAGGAAGGGGAGGGCGGTCATAATGGATCCGCCCGGCGCTCCCGGAGAAGCGACCATGGCCACACCAAGGGTCATGATGAAGGGGATCACCGTGCCAAGAGAAATCGGCAGGTTGTTCATCAGGCAGACAGCCGTCGCGCAGGCGGTGATCGTGATCATTGACCCGCACATATGGATGTTGGCGCAGAGGGGAACGACGAAATTGCGAATCTGCTCGCTGACGCCGTCCTTCTCAGCGCACTGAAGGTTGACGGGAATCGTCGCCGCGGAGGACTGGGTCCCGATGGCAGTGGCATAACCCGGGATCTGGTTCTTCATCAGGCGGAAGGGGTTCTTGTGAGAGATACTTCCTGCCAAGGTGAACTGAGCCAGCAGATAGAGCAGGTGCATGATAATAACGACAATAAATACCTTCCAGAGGATACCGAGAATGGTATAGGTCTTGCCGGATACCGTCATGTCAACGAAGGTGCCGCAGATATAGAGAGGCAGAAGGGGGATAATCAGCACATGGAGCACCCGGTCGATGATGGCTGAGAAATCCTTGATTGCACTGTAGAGCGTGTCCCCGATCTCCTTCTTGCCCCGCATGGAGGACAGGCAGAGACCCAGCATGAAGGCCAGGACAACTGCGGAAATCGTATCCAGAAGCGGAGGGATCTTGATGGCAAAATAGCTATCCACAGAATTTCCCGCCGTCGCCTGGATCTGCGCCAGAGCATCCGGTGACATGAAGGACGGGAAGAGGGCTGCGGACACCAGATAAGACAGGGTCCCCGCAATCAGGGTCGACCCATACGCCATGGCCACCGTGATCAGAAGCAGCTTCCCGGCCGACTGGGTCAGGTCCGCGATCCCCATCGTGACATAGGCTAAGATCATGAGCGGAATGACAAACTTGAGCACCGTAGAGAAAATACCCGACAGGGTCACGACGGTTCTGGAGAACCAGAGCGGCATGAACTGCCCGATCAGAATGCCAAGGATAATGGCGATAATCAGACGAGGGACAAGGCCCAGTTTCTTTTTTTCTTTCATTGCTTTCCCCTTTTCTTAAGACGAAACGATCTGACCCCTCTGATGGCCTCAACATCAAGAATGATCAGACTCTAACCACAGTTCCAGTATAACTTGGATATACTATTTGTGCATTTTATCTTTTTGATAAAGTCCATGAATATATTTAATAGATCTGTGATAAGACTTATAATCAGAAGGGGAATCGAAAGAAAGAAAATGAAAGGGGACTCCTATGGAAATCCGACAGCTTGTGACCTTCGAGCGCGTGGCGGAATGCCTGAGCTTCTCCCGGGCGGCAGAGCAGCTGGGCTACTCTCAGTCCGCGGTCACCATTCAGATCAAGCAGCTGGAGCAGGAGTACCACACCCAACTCTTTGACCGGATCGGCCGGCATGTCAAACTGACCTCAGAGGGAGAGCGCTTTCTGGCCTTCTCCAATGATATCTTAAATCGCATCGACCGGATGCAGACCGATATGGGCAATGAGAACTTCAAGAAGCACCGGCTCCGCCTGGGCGTCATTGATTCCCTTATGGAGTACCGTCTGGCCGACATTCTTCTCCGCCTCTACGAGAAGCACCCCCATTACCAGGTCATCATCAAGTCCGCCCCTCCCTCCGAACTGGTGCAGCAGATGATTCACAATGAACTGGATCTGATCTATCTCCTGGACCAGCCCCTCTACGATACGAACTGGATCAAGGCTTTAGAGGCGCAGGAGTCCATCGTCTTCGTTACTTCCGCCAGGTCTCCCCTGGCCAAGCGGCGGAAGGTCAGCATGGAGGAGGTCATCCGCCAGCCCTTCTTCTCCACCGAAGCCGGCGAGAACTACCGCAAGGCCCTGGACCAGTATCTGGCGGCCCGGGGCATGGCCCTCTCCTGCTTCCTGGAAGTCCAGGACCCGGACCTCATCATCCGCATGCTAAGAGAGCATGGCGGCGTCTCCTTCCTCCCCTACTTCTGTGTCGTCGACCAGGTGACCGCCGGAGAACTGGCCATCCTCCGGGTGGAAGACTTCCACATGCACATGCAGCGCCAGTGTATCTACCACCGGGATAAGTGGGTGACTGAGGAGATGCGGGCCTTTCTCAATCTCTTACAGTAGGATCGGACGGCAAGGCCTCTATGGTCAGGTCTCTTCGCCCGGCATCCTGTCCGCTGATCTCAAGCCGATAGGACAGGGCCAGCTTGATGATCCGTCCGGGAAGGGTCCGGATCCGGCACTCGTCCGTATAGATTCTCAGATCCAGAAATCCCACCGGTGTGTGGTAGTCGCAGCCGGTCCAGGCCCCGGGAATATAGACCAGGCGGCTGTCGGCCGGCCCTCTGCGGTGGATCTCGACCCGGTCCTTGCGGATAAAGACCGTGGTCGGGACTGCTTCTTTCTCTCCCTCGATGAGGTCCTCATATTGAAGGATCCTTGTTCCCTCCCTCTCCAGGAGTCTGCCCCGGTATTCTGTCATGCTCTCGTCAGCGCATCCGGCCTGTGTCTCCCGAACCCGGATCCGGATCAGGACCTCGCTTGCGACAGGCATCAGTAATGCCTTCTCTGCTCGCGGATCACCCCGCGAACCGCCTCAATCTGGTTGGCCAGATGGGTGTGCATGATAGCCTTGACATAGTCCTTGTCCTTGCGGCGCAGGCCGTCTAAGATGGCGGCGTGTTCCTGAATCAGGCGGGAGTATGTCTCTGTGTCCTTGATGTACTCATAGCGGTAGCGATACATCTGCTCGCGCAGGTTGGTGACAATGCTCTCCAGCTTGGGGTTGTCGGCCGCCTGATAGATCACTGCGTGAAAAGCCTCATCCGCCTCCGTGATCTTCCTGTAGTTGCCGCTTCTTGTGGCCAGCTCAAAGTCCTTCATGGCTGTCTCCAGGTTCTTTAAGAAGTCGGCATCCTCACACATGCAGGCCCTGGTGACTGCCAGCTCATCTAAGGCGTCCCGGATCTCCAGGACGTCCTGCAGGTCCTTCTCCGTCATCTTGGCGACCTGCGCTCCCTTCCTGGGAATCGTCACCGCAAGTCCCTCCTGCTCCAGCATGCGGATGGCCTCCCGAATGGGGGTCCGGCTGACACCCAGACGATTGGCCAGATGCATCTCCATCAGGCGCTCACCCGGCTTTAGATCTCCCCGCAGAATCGCATTCCGCAGGGTATTGAAAACCACATCTCTCAAGGGAAGATAGGCGTCCATATCCAGCTTCAAATCTCCGTGCTCTGACTGTAGCATCATATTCCTCCCGCGCGGTCTGCGCGATCATATCCATGCGGTCCCCGGCGATTCGCCGGCCGCTCGTCCCTCTCTCTTATACTTATGAGTGATTGCCCCTGCGCCGGACTGTCACAAAAGCCACCGGCAATTCATCATCACCATCTGCTTCATCGCGTGCGACTTGCGAAGAGATGAGCAATCCCCAGGTCCTCTCTCCGGTCCTCAAGCTGTCTTCGGCATGACTCCAGCCGCTCTGTATCTGAGAAGAAGGCGAATACCGTCGGGCCGGAGCCGGACATGAGCGCCGCGTCCGCTCCCCCGTCCATCAGGCAGTCCTTTAGCTGCCGGATCTCCGGATGCATGGGAATCGTCACCTCTTCCAGGACATTTCCAAGGCCCCGGCAGAGACCCCGGTAGGATTCTCCCCGGATGGCCCGGACCAGTCCGTCTATATCCGGGTGACGGACCGCGGGGCAGGTGTCCAGAGCCCGGTAGACCTCTCCCGTAGAGACAGAGGCCAGGGGCTTGACGAGCAGGGTGGGAATCTCCCTGAGGGCCGGCGCGATCGGAGTCAGGACCTCGCCGATTCCCTCCGCCAATGCAGTTCCGCCCATAAGGCAGTAGGGGATATCCGCCCCCAGACCCGGGGCAAGCTCCCGCAATTCCCAGTCCATCGCCCCTGTAGCATTTGGATCATCCAGGAAGAGGTCCGCCATTCCCCGCATCACGGCAGCTGCGTCCGCAGAGCCTCCGGCAAGACCCGCAGCCAGAGGAATCCGCTTGGTCAGAGCAATGTGCACCCCCTCGGACAATCCGTAGTGGCTCCGCATCAATTCCGCCGCTCTGGCACAGAGGTTTGAGGCGTCGCAGGGCAGGTCGGGCTTATCGCAGTCCATTGAAACTTTCCCATCTGCCCTCGCCTCCAGGACAAGTTCGTCGAAGAGGTCTACCTGCTGCATGATCATGCGGACATCATGGTAGCCGTCCGGTCTTCGTCCGAGAACATCCAGTCCCAGATTGATTTTTGCATAGGCCCTGCGCGAAACCCTTTTCATGACACACCTTCTGAATCCGCCTCTTTCATCTTGTATACAAGTTTCATTATACTAAATTTCTTGCAAGTGCCGCAATGCGATTCCTTTTTTGTTAGTTGTAACTAGCTTTATCCATTAGACCACTTTTTATGATTTCATGCAACTGGATGATTTCATGCAACCGGAATCGGGATCCGGCCATGCGAAGACCCGGTCAAAGCTCATCTCAAGCTCCGACCGGGTCTGATAATTCCATTGTCCTGCCCTTATGACCGGCCTTTTCCGGGACAAGTCTGCCCCATGCGGACATGGTCAGCCGACCTTCGCGACGGACAGGGTCGCCCGCTCTCCGTTGATATCCCATTCCTTGGCATATCCGCCTGCTTCCCCCTCTGTGATGGAGTCAGCCATGGTCTCTGCCATAATGGTCTGTCCGTAATCCCGGCAGATGGAGGCGATCTTCTCATTGCCCCTGTATCCGATCGCGATATGGTCCATGACCTCGAATCCCGCCTCCTTGCGCATGGTCTGCAGCTTGGAGATGATCTCTCGAACCATTCCCTCTTCTCGCAGTTCGTCTGTCAGGTTGGTGTCCAGGACGACGGTCACCTTGCCGTCGCCGTCAGTCACATAGCCCTCCTTCTGCGTCATCGTGATCAGAAGATCCTCCCGGGTCAGTTCCACAGAGGCGTCCACCTGGGGGAGAGAGAGCCTTCCCTCTTCCTGCAGCTTCGCATAGGCTCGATTCCCATCCAGTTCTGCCAGGGTCTTCTGAATCCGGCCCAGGAATTTGCCGTACTTGGGGCCTACGGTCCTGAGCTGAGGCTTGAAGATATAGCTGGTGAAATCGGTGACATCTCCTACGAACTCCGCCTTCTTGACATTGAGCTCATCCTCGATGATGCCCGTATAGAAGTCGTTCAGCCGGTCCTCCGCCTTGATATACATCTTGGCCAGGGGCTGGCGGTTCTTGATGTTGGAGGCATTGCGGCAGGCGCGCCCCAGGACAACGATCCGTAAAAGTTCCTTCATATCAGCCTCTAAGCCTCTGTCGATCTGACTCTGGTCAGAGACGGGGAAGCTGCACAGGTGGACGGATTCCGGCGCGCCGGGGTCAACGCTGCAGACCAGATTCCGGTAGATCTCGTCCGTCATGAAGGGGATCATGGGCGCTGCCAGCTTGGAGAAGGTCACAAGGCATGTGTAGAGGGTCAGGTAGGCATTGATCTTGTCCTGATCCATTCCCTTGGCCCAGAAGCGCTCACGGCTCCTTCTGACATACCAGTTGGACAGGTCATCGATGAAGTCCTGCAGGGCTCTTCCGGCCTCGGGAATCCGGTAGGACCCCAGATTCTCATCGACCGCCTTGACCGTGGAGTTCAAGCGGCTTAGGGCCCAGCGATCCATCAGGGACAGCCGGTCCTTCTGCAGGCGGTAGTTGGTCGGGTCGAAGGCGTCAATATTGGCGTAGAGGACATAGAAGGCGTATGTGTTCCAGACCGTGTTCAAGAACTTGCGCTGGCCCTCTTCCACCGTCTTGCCTGAGAACTTGTTGGGAAGCCAGGGGTTGGAGTTGGTGTAGAAATACCAGCGGATGGCGTCCGCTCCATAGCTGGATAGGGCCTCCATGGGGTCAACGGCATTTCCCTTGGACTTGGACATCTTCTGCCCCTTGCCATCCAGGACATGGCCCAGGACGATGACATTCTTATAGGGAGCCTTGTTGAAGAGAATGGTTGACTCCGCCATCAGGGAGTAGAACCATCCGCGGGTCTGATCGACCGCCTCGGAGATGAAATCGGCCGGGAACTGCTGCTCGAACTTATCCTTATTCTCAAAAGGATAGTGGTGCTGGGCATAGGGCATGGCCCCGGAGTCGAACCAGACATCCACCACCTCCGGTACTCGGTGCATGGGCCTGCCGCAGTGGGGACAGGGGAAGGTCACCTCGTCGATGTAGGGGCGGTGCAGCTCTATGTCCGCCATAGCTGCGTCTCCCGTCTTCTCGACCAGCTCCGCCCTGGAGCCGATGCACTCCTGATGACCGCAGCCATCGCACTCCCAGATGTTGAGGGGGGTTCCCCAGTAGCGATTTCTGGAGATTCCCCAGTCCTGGATATTCTCAAGCCAGTTGCCGAATCTCCCCTCGCCGATGGACTGGGGGATCCAGTTGACCGTCCGGTTGTTTCTGACCAGGTCGTCCTTGACGGCAGTCATCTTGATAAACCAGGACTCTCTTGCGAAATAGAGGAGAGGGGTGTCGCACCTCCAGCAATGCGGATAGTCATGCTCGAACTTGGGGGCATCGAAGAGGAGCCCTCTGTCCTTTAAGTCCTCTAAGACAGCGGGATCAGCGGACTTGGCGCCTCCGGCCATTTCCTCCTCCGTGGGCTTGCAGCGCATGCCGGCGAAAGGGGTCTCCGGCTTCATGCAGCCCCTCTCGTCAACCATCTGGACAAAGGGGAGGTCGTACTTGCGAGCGACGCGGGCATCGTCCTCACCGAAGGCGGGAGCTTCGTGGACGATTCCGGTGCCGTCGGACATGGTGACATAGTCGTCGACTTCCACGAAGAAGGCCTTCTTGTGGGACTTCTCGACAGCCCGGGCCGCGCAGTCGTAGAGAGGCTCATACTCGCGGTACTCCAGGTCCCGTCCCTTCATGGTCTCCAGGATCCGGTAGGCCGGCTGATCATCCTTGGCCAAAGGCCCGAGAACCTTGTCCAAAAGAGCCTCGGCCATATAGTAGGTGAATCCATCGATGCAGAGGGCCTTGACATAGGTCTCCTCCGGGTTCACACAGAGGGCGATATTGGAGGGCAGGGTCCAGGGGGTTGTCGTCCAGGCCAAGAAGTAGGCGTCCTCTCCCTTGGCCTTAAAGCGGACGACTGCGGACCTCTCCTTGACCGTCTTATAGCCCTGGGCTACCTCCTGCGAGGACAGGGGGGTCCCGCAGCGGGGGCAGTAGGGAACGACCTTAAAGCCCTTATAGAGAAGCTTCTTGTCCCAGATCTGCTTGAGCCCCCACCACTCGGACTCAATGAAATTATTATCATAGGTGATATAGGGATTGTCCATGTCAGCCCAGAAACCGACCGCGCCGGAGAAATCCTCCCACATACCCTTGTACTCCCAGACGGATTCCTTGCACTGCTCCACAAAGGGCTTGATGCCATAGGCCTCGATCTGTTCCTTGCCGTCCAGACCCAGCTTCTTCTCGATGCCGATCTCAACCGGCAGGCCATGTGTATCCCAGCCGGCCTTGCGGGGCACATAGTTGCCCTTCATGGTCTGATACCGGGGAATCATATCCTTGATGACTCGGGTCAGGACATGTCCGATATGGGGCTTTCCATTGGCCGTCGGCGGACCGTCATAGAAGGTGAAAACGGGCTGTTTCCCGGAAGCATCCATGGACTTCTCGAAGATATGCTGATCTTCCCAGAATTTCCTGGTCTCTCGCTCCCGCTCGACGAAATTGAGATCATTGGTCACTTTCTTGTAAGTAGACATGCTCTGTCCTTTCTCTGCTGAAAAAAGTCCCTTGTCCGCACAGGACAAGAGACTCTTGCTAACCACCCATACGAAGTACTTGTTCCCTCTCGCCCGGCTCCTGTCTCCTCCCGGCCCCGAAGGTCATCCGGCAGAATCCATCCGCGCAGCAGGTCCCGCATACACGTTCTCCATAACGTGGAGATGACGTCCTTCCTACACAGGTCTCCTGCTAAGAGCCCTTCAGTCGGCTGCCAGGAAGTGATTTTCATCGAGTTATCCCGGTCCGATCTCTCACCACCATCGGCTCGCTCATCCGTCTTGCGCTCGACTACTCTCTTCCTCATTGCTTTAACATATAAAAGACGTTCCTAATTATAGAGAGGGAAAGGCTTTCCGTCAACCGCTTCCTTCTCTGCGCAGTCCCTCCCCAGGGCCTCTTCTTCCTCGCTTATTCCACCCTTGTCCCTCTCTTGCCCTTCCTAATCCAATTCCTTCAAAATATCCTGGCCGGGCGCATTCATCAGCATCTTAAGGAAGTTGGGGTTCCGGGCGATTCTGGCATAGGATCCGATCAGAAGGGTCACAGAAAGAAGCGCCAGGGCGATTCCCATGACCGCCGGCAGGCGGCCCTCCTTGCTCGAATAATGGATCAACTGGATGAGTCCGAAGACAAGTGCCAGCAGGGCCAGGAAGATATTAAATCCCGTCGCAAAGAAGGTCAGGGCGAATATTCCAAGCCACAGGGCCCTGAGCCCATTGGTCCGCCCGATCAGCCTTCCCTCGGCGTCTCTTGGCCTGGGATCATAGAAAGACTCTTGCGACGGTCTCATCACATACCGGGTCTGCTGCCTCTTATCTGTCTCCTCCCGCTCAGGGTCCTGTCCCTGAAATTGCCGATTCTGATCCATCCCGATCCTCCTCTTTTCGCTGGGCGATTCCTCCGCGCGCTCAGTTGAACTTCATGATCCTTCTGGTCAGCTGATAGGCCTTGATCGAGAGCCTGCGCCCAGTGGGCCCGGGCAGGTTCATGGCGCTTCCCATGATGCCGTAGCGGACCTTCATATAGGTGCGGCGGTCCTTCTGCTTCATATAGCGCCAGAGGGCCCGGACCTTCTCCAGATTCTCGCTGTCGTGCGACAGATAGGCCATGGATGTAGTGACAACCGTGATCATCTCCAGGTATCCCAGCATATACTTGCGCAAGTGCTTCTCTGTCACCTTCCAGGGATCCACGGAGTCAATCATGAGATAATTGACCCTCAGCTGCTGATCGATCCGCTTGATCATGGTCTGCTCCGCAACCGACTGGCCCTCTCTGCCGATGAAATAGCGGTAGAAATTCACATTCAGATAGTAGAGGGTCTTCACATGGGGCAGGGGAACATATACGAAAAGATTATCCACATAGAAGGTGTGCTTGGGCAGTTCCAGTCCGCAGTCCCGAAGCATCTGCGTCCGATAGGTCACGGAGTGCATCAGGATGGTAAAGCCCTTGATATTGTGCTTCATCTCATTCCAGCCGATCACCTTGTTCTGTGGAAAGAGGAGGCTGTAGACCATGCGGCGCCTGGTGTTCTCATAGACCTTCTCATAGACATAATTGGTCAGGAGCATATCCACCGGCGTTCCCTGGCGAATCAGGCGTTTTAAAGTGTTAAGCACCTGGACATAGGCCTCCGGGTCCACCCAGTCATCAGAATCAACCACCTTGTAGTAGATACCCTGGGCATTGCGAAGTCCCGCATTGACAGCCTCTCCGTGCCCGCCATTGGGCTGGTGTATCACCCGGCAGATGCCCGGGTACCTGGCCGCATAGTCGTCTGCAATCTCGGCCGTCCGGTCTGTTGATCCGTCGTCAACAATCAGAATTTCCACATCCTCTCCGCCGGGAAGAAGGGAATTGATGCACTTGTCCATGTAGTCCTGCGAATTGTAACAGGGTATCGCAAAGCTAATAATCTTCATTCTGTCTCCCTCCTGCCGGTCCACTGACTCGGGTCTCTCATCCTGTCGTCCATCCTATTGTAACAGTCCGGCGGACGAATGGCTCTTAATCTTTCTCTCCGGCAATTTTCGGTCCGCGCTCCAGCCGGACGGCATCCGCATAAGCGGCAAATGCCGATGGGATGGCATAGTTTCTGGAGATCTCCTCGATATCCACGGGCCAGGTCATGGCCTTCTCCGTCCCCTTGCCGGATCCGTTTTCCTCCGCATCGCCTCGGATCTCGGGGCCGTTTTTCTTCGCATCGCCTCGGGCCTCGGGGCCGTTTTCCTTCGCATCGCCTCGGGCCTCGGAGTCGTCCTCTCCCCTGTACAGTTGTCCGTCTGACACCCGAATCTCATAGCCGATCATCCGCCACTCGATGTGGCTGAAGATATGCCTGGCCTCATCCAGTCTCCTGATATGCAAGGGCTCATAGCCCATCTGCTCGGTGCGGGCCAGAGCCGCATCCTCGCTCAGATGCCCCCTGACATTGGGGAACTCATAGAGTCCCGCCAGCAGCCCGTCCTCGGGTCTTCGGCCGATCACAACCCGTGAGCCGTTTCTGACGATGAGGACAGTCCTCTCCTCTACCCGCCTGGGCCTGCCCTTGGACCGCACCGGCAGGCGGTCCCAGCTCCCCTCCCGTTCTGCCAGGCACTTGCCCCTCCAGGGGCATTGTCCGCAGAGGGGCCGGCCGGCCGGAAGGCAGACCGTTGCTCCGATCTCCATCAGGGCCTGGTTGAAGATGCCCGACCCCTTCTCGGGCATCACCGCATTGAGGGCCTCCCGGGCCCTCTTCTTCGCCAGATCGCTCTTAATATCAATGTCGTCTCCTGAGACCCTGGCCAGGATCCGAAGGACATTCCCGTCCACGGCAGGCCGGGGCAGGTCAAAAGCGATGGAAGCGATCGCTCCCGCCGTATAGGGACCGATCCCGGGCAGACTGAGAATGGACTCATAGTCCTCCGGCATCCGGCCCCCGTATTCTTCCACAAGGATTCCGGCCGCCCTCTGCATGTTTCGGACTCTGGAATAATAGCCGAGCCCCTCCCAGAGCTTGTTGAGCCGGTCTTTGGGGCAGGCGGCCAGGTCTGCGATCGTCGGCAGTGCCGTCAGAAAACCGGTATAGTAGGGCTTGACCGCCTCCACCCGGGTCTGCTGCAGCATGATCTCCGAGACCCAGATGTGGTAAGGGTCCCTGTCTTTTCGCCAAGGCAGGTCCCTCTTATTTTCGTAAAACCAGTCCATGGCCGGGGCGACCAGGGGGGACAGGTCAAATTGATCCAACATGATCTACCTCGCATCCGCCTTATTCTGCACTTACTAATGTAACTTCCGCGCACTGCAAATACAAGCGCGTCCCCCTCGGTCAGAGCTGCCCTCGGTCAGAATTGCCTTCAGCCGGATCCCTTCTGTCATCTCACAATTTCTGATCTCCCGGCTTGACCCACCCGGCTCTCTTTAAGCCCATGTGGATCAGGAGGGTCAGAACTGCCGGCAGAACCAGACAGATCAGAATCAGTCCGATCCAATCCCCCGCACCGATCTGCCCCTTCACTCCTCTTTCGATGTCACTGATCCAGCCGGAATAGACCCCCAGAGGGCCAACCAGGCCACAGGTCCCCATGCCGCTTGCGATCGCGGGCCCATTCATCTTGAGCTGGAAGAGGCAAGTCGCAATCGGCCCCGTAATGGCGGAGGCCACCGTGGGGGCGATCCAGATGCGGGGATTTCTCACGATATTACCCATCTGAAGCATCGAGGTCCCGATTCCCTGTGATACGAGGCCCCCGACCCCATTCTCCTCATAGGAGGCAACCGCGAAGCCGACCATCTGTGCACAGCAGCCTGCCAGAGCGGCCCCGCCGGCCAGGCCCGTCAGACCCAGCGCAGCACAGATTGCCGCCGAGGAGATGGGGAGGGTGAGGGCCATTCCGACCACAACCGACACGATCACTCCCATAAAGAAGGGCTGCAGGTCTGTGGCCCACACGATAATGCTCCCGAGCTTCATCGCAAGGGCTCCCAGAGCTGGCGCAATGAGCCAGGATGAAGCCACGCCGACTCCGATGGTGACAAGGGGCGTGACAAGAATGTCAACCTTGGTCTCCTTGGACACAGCCTTACCGCACTCTGCAGACAGGATTGCAATAAAGAGAACTGCCAGGGGGCCGCCCGCGCCCCCCAAGGCATTCGACGCGAATCCGACTGTGATCAGCGAGAAGAGGACCAGGGGCGGCGCGGACAGAGCATATCCGATGGCGCAGGCCATGGCGGGGCCGCTCATCGCCATCGCCATGCCGCCGACCGTGTAGTCGATCCCGGCGATCGTCGCTATGGTCTTAGAGAGGGCCGCAATGTGAAACTGGCTTCCCAGCGTACTGATGATGGTCCCGACCAGGAGGGAGCAAAAGAGCCCCTGGGCCATTGCCCCCAGCGCATCGATTCCATACCGTTTCCAGGAAATCTCGATCTTCTTCCTCTTGAGAAATGCCTGCATTCTCTCCATCACAACCTCCTTCGTCTGCTTATGTCATGACACATGACTATACACTATAGAAGGCAGTCCCGGAAGTCAATCTTTTTCTCTCGGGGCAAAATCATTCCGGAGTCATTCAAACAGAAGATCGAGACCTCGGAGTCTGGCCCGAATCTGCTTGAGTGTCTTCGAATCCCTGCAGCGGATGGTGTGGAGATGGACCCCTCCCGTGAGCAGGGACAGGGGGGTAGCCCCGCTCTCTGTGACCCGGCCGGCGAAATCCGCCGCCTCCAGCCGATTGCTGATCTCGAGCTTGCCCACCAGCTCCCCGTAGAGGGGATGCTCGACGATCACATCCACAACACACCCGCCGCAGTCAACAATCGCGTTCAATTCGTCAAGAATCTGATCTGCCTTGTGCCTGCAGGCGACCTGATAGGCCGGCATGCCGGTCTCATCCGCCAGAAGGTATCCCCGCGGCGTCGCCATGATCTCATGCCCCTTGGCCCGAAGGACGGCAATATCGCCGACAATGATCTGCCTGCTGACTCCGAAGTTCCCTGCAAGCGCCGAGGCGCTGACCGGCCGCCCGGCCGCCCGCAATCTCTCTATGATCTCTTCCTTGCGTCTCTCCTGATCCATAACTCTTCCCCTGCGCCTGATGAAGCGCTTCTTAAAATAAAGCACGGCCCCGGCATGGCCGGGCCGTCGTGGCAAATCCCCGGCAGCCTATGCGGTGGATACCATGAAGTTTACCACAGAAATTCAATTCCGATTGAATTCCCCCTGTTATAGAATTATCATAATCTTAGCAGATGCCGGATGGGCATCGTCATTGTCTTGATAAGGAGAGTGCATATGACAGAATTCAAGCATTTGATCCTGGAAGTCGCAGAGGAAATTGCGACCTTGAAGATCAGCAATCCCAAGTCTCTCAACGCCTTAAATACCGAGACTCTGGAGGAACTGGATCTCGCTTTGACCGAGATTGAGGCGAGAGATGACATCAAGGTCCTGATCTTGACCGGCGGCCCCTGCTTCAATAAGAAACTGGGCGCGGACGACCCCTATCGTTCTTTCGTTGCCGGCGCCGATATCTCTGAGATGGCCGGCTTTACCGCTCCTGAGGCCAGAGCTTTCGGCATCCGCGCCGCCAAGCCCTTCTTCAAGCTCATGGAGATGCGCCAGGTGACCATCGCCGCAGTCAA
>NZ_DBHIDN010000024.1:0-22471 GCF_057251025.1 Shuttleworthella sp. | reverse complement strand
CCCGCGGCCTCGACCTTGGCAAGGTCGCGCTCCACCAACTGAGCCACTCGCGCATGGATATCGCCGCTTTGATCATGATCGGCGACATGGAATATAGTACCCAAGATCTCGCAGACTGTCAAGGAGCAATTGGAGCAAGGGCAGCGTCACCATTGCGGCAGGTCCGCCGACCGCCCTTGCCTCCTCCCCTACTTGTTCTGGTCGCCTGTCACATCGGACAGGTACTTGCTGACCTCAGACAGGTCTACCACCGTCGACTTGACATGTGTCTTCTGGTAGGCCTGATAGCGCCGATAGCCATAGAAGCTGCCTCCGCCGATCAGGGCGACCAGGACAAGAATCGCCAGCACCGTGCCGGCCACCCGCTTGCGCCGGTTGGCCTTTAAGGTCTTCTTGATATTTCTCTTCGCCTCTTTGTTGCGATCTACCTTTTCCTGACTCATCTTCAACCCCTGTCACTCACGAAAGAAATGCAGTTGCCAATCGGGCGGCATCCCGCTTCTTGCCTTATGCCTTAATGAGAGTATTTTAATCCATAGCCGCCATTCAGACAAGCCCGGCCCTGAGAATCCTGACCAGCATGAGTAAAAGAGGGAGGGTGACCGCTATGAGAAAGAGAAAGAGATAGGCTCTCCCCAGCGGTCTCTGGAGAAGGCTGCAGTGCAGCATCCACCAGAGCAGGACGGTCACGGCCAGCTTGATGGAGGAGAGAGTCTGCCCCACCACGCGACCGATCCCCGTCTCCTCGGTCCCGCTCCCCTGCCGCATCAACAAGAGCTTTGGAAGCAATTCCAGGAAGAGCATAAAGGCCGTCAGGGCCCACATCATAAGGACCAGGACCAGAAGGACCGATTTCCTGCCCGGTTCTCCCGGACTTCCGTCCAGGGCATAGCGGACGACCAGCCGATCCGGCAGGCTCCCGTAGCGCACGGCCAGGTCCAGGGTCGCCCCGCAAAGGCAAATCAGGTTCAAACTGTTTAATGTTTTAGCAAGCGTTAACTTCAAGATCTTCTCTTCCTCTCTCTTAAGCTGCCGGTCCGTCCCCCCTTAATCTGCCAGCAGCGCATCCACATCTGCCGCATCGAAGCAGACGGATTTTACCCCCGTCGTCTCAATGCGGTAGAGGGCGTTGGCCGCCAGGTGTTCCGCCGCCTGCTCCAGATCGCGGACTCCCGGCATCTTCGCATAGACCTCGATGACCCGGTCAAGGGCCTCACTTGTTATAGTCAGCTCCTCCCGGGTCATAGCCATTCGCTCAAGGACCTTGGGCAGAGAATAATCTCTGAAGATGATCCTCTTCTCGTCGAAGCTGTAGTCGGGGATATCGATCAGGGCAAAACGGGTCATCAGGGGATCGGAAATCTTGCTCTTATCATTGGCCGTCGCGATCGGGTATACCCCCGTCGTCGGAATGGTGCATTCCATATAATTATCGGTAAATCCCAGGTTGTCGAGCAGTGTCAGAAGCGCGTCCGCGGGATTGGTCCCGTTTCCTGTCTCTGCCTTATCCAGTTCATTGATGATAAATACCAGATTGGACGCCCGGGCCTGTGCGAAGGCCTCCATAATCCGTCCCGGCTTGGCATTGGCATAGACCCGGGGGGACCCGGTCAGGGCCTCCGGATCGGAGATGGTCGACATATCAAGAGAAGTCCAGGGCAGGGCCAGAATTCGGGCAACCGCATAGGCGATCTGCGACTTTCCGACTCCGGCGGGACCTGCGAGCAGAAGCCCGTAGGCGGGCAGGGTGTGGGTCCGATTGATCTGAATGACGGTCTCTATGATCCTCTGCTTGACCTTCTCCATTCCGTAGAGGCTCTCATCCAGAATCGTCCTGGCCCTGACCGGGTCAATCGGCGGGAAATAATCGTTCTCCCAGCTGATCTCAAGCATCATAGAGAGGGCTCTCTTAGCGTGCCTTCTCTCCTCCTGACTGATGGCATGGCTTCGGGTCATGGTCAGGTTCCGCCAGGCCCAATCCCTGATATTGGCGGGCAGAGTCCTGCCCGCGATGCGGAGGTAGTTCTCTATCGTCGCAAGGTCTGTCAGGCGTAGGTCCTCAGAAGCAGTCTCCTCCATATCCGTCTGATCTGCAGCCGGGGGATCGGACATCCGAAGTCGGTCGATCACCAGCTGAAGGAAGGCATCCTCCGAGGAGAGCCTGTGTCGTCCCGTAGCGTCAACCGCATGCATCCGGTAGACGGCGTACCCCTCCTCTGTCCGGCCGCCGGAGAGACGCAGTTGGCTTCGATTCTCCCCCAGCCACTTGATCAGGTCCTCAAAGCGGGAGTCCAGACGCAAGATATCCGCAAAGAGCTGATCCGAGGACTTGCCGAATGAGAAAGCCGCCCTGCGGCTCAGATTCAAAAAGGCGCCGGAAGTATGGTGAACCATGGTCCTGGCCGGGTCCCTAAGCACGAAGATCGGGTGCTTGATATCAAGACAAGAGCTGTCAGAATCAAAGAGCCGATAGGTCTCGATGGGCTTCTCCGCACAGGATCCTGCCCCTTGCTTCTCCTCTGTAAATTCAAATACTCTGGAAGACATATTCCCTCATTTCCCTGATTATAGACGGCTATCCCTCTTGTCAGTCCTCTCTCTTCTTCCCCCTCGCCCTGGCCTTTTGCAGCTTGGGCTTCCTGCGACGGCCGATCCGCGCCGGATAATGGGCAGGCTTCCCGGTCGACTTGGCCCGCTCGGATTGGTCTCCCTCCAGTTCCAGATAGAGATAGGCATAATAGGGGATTCTGCGGTTACGGATCTCTATCCTCTCCCCGGGCCGGGGATCTCTGTCTGAATCCGGCTCTTTCTCGCTCGTATCGGCAGCTCTCTTGCAAGCGTCCCTCTCCCAGTCGAAACCGGTCTTATCGCTCAGTCGAATCTGCCGGAAGGCTCCGCCTCCCAGGAAGATCTCCATCCGATTGATGAGACTTTGGTCCAGCCAGTGGGCCACCGCCCTCTCATCCGAAGGTCTCAGGTCTCCGATCACTTGCCCGTCCAGATATACCTCTCTGCCCCGGACCATGACGTGCTCTCCTTGAACAATGTAGTATTTGCGGAGATTGTTTCCCGGAACAAAGTACTCCCTTACTTCCTCTTCCGACAGGTAGTAATCCTCATTGATCGCCAGATAATTGTAGATGTGGTCCTCATAGAGTTCCAGATTCGTAAGCTCAATGATCCGGGCGCAATCCGAGTCGAATTCATCCGTCCGGTCAATTTTCATTTTCTCAAACATACACGTATACCGAAAGAGGGTCTCCCGAAGGAGACCCTCTTTGTCATAGACAATCCATACTACTTTCTGCTTCTTAAGAAGTCGGGAATCTTAATATCCTCTTCCTTGATTGTGGACTTGACCGGGCTTGGCTGAGCTAGTCCGTTCAGAGCGGGTGCCTTGGGAGAAGCCGTCCTGGCCTGAGGCCTGGTGAAATCAGGGGCAGACAACTGCTGGGCCTGCGCTGCTGCCGCCTGCTTCTTCCTCTCCTCCGAGAGAGACACCCGGTCATTGGATTCCGACTCCAGAAGACCGGTCGCGATCACTGTGATCTGGCACTCATCTGTCATAGAGGAATCGATGCGGGCACCGAAGATAACATTGGTGTCCTCGCCGGTGAGCTCCTCCACATAGGAAGCTGCATTGGTGGCATCCTGCAGGGTAATATCGCCGCAGATATTGATGATGACATCGGAGGCTCCGTCGATCTTGGTCTCAAGCAGGGGAGATTCAACGGCGATGCGAACTGCCTCCAGGGCCTTCTCATCTCCCTTGGCCTGGCCGATTCCGATATGGGCCATTCCCTTATTCTCCATAACCGTGCGGACATCGCCGAAGTCCAGATTGATCTCGCCCGGCAACTTGATCAGGTCGGTAATACCCTGGACCGCCTCCTGCAAAACCTGATCTGCCATCTCCATGGCATCGGAGAAGGAGGTCTTGTGATCTGTGATCTGATTCAGCTTCTCATTGGGAATGACAATCAGAGTATCCACATTCTGCTGCAGGTTCTCAATTCCCGTCAGGGCCTTGACCATACGGGACTTGGCCTCGAAGAGGAAGGGCTTTGTTACAACACCGACCGTCAGGATTCCCTGATCCTTGGCCAGCTTTGCAATCACCGGAGCTGCGCCTGTACCGGTTCCTCCGCCCATGCCGCAGGTCACGAAGACCATATCCGCGCCCTTGATGGCATTCGCCAGTTCCTCAGCGGTCTCTTCCGCCGCCTTCTGGCCGATCTCAGGCTTAGCGCCTGCGCCCAATCCCTTGGTCAGCTTCTCTCCGATCTGGATCAGCGTTGGAGCCTGGCAGAGATTCAACGCCTGGCTGTCCGTGTTGACGCCGACGAAATCGACGCCGGTGACATTGGCCCGAACCATACGGCTGACCGCATTGTTTCCTGCGCCGCCGACACCTACCACAATTATCTTGGCCTTGAACTCAGACTCATTGGTCGTAATCTCTAACACGGTATCTCCTCCTGTAATGTCCTTATATCTCCACCCTTCCTGGCCGAGGGCTGATTGATCCGTCGAAATTCAATGCGTCTTCTTACGGCAGGAAAATTCTCTGCCCAAATGATAAAGACTAACATCATCTATAATACATTTTTTGTGCGGACGACACAAGTTTTTTAGTGATTCTTCTTGCTCTTTGTCTCCGCCTCTTTGTCGGTTCCTTCCTTCTGTTCTCTCTCCATCTGCGCCTGGTCTTTCTCGAAGATGACGTCTGTGTTGTCCGGAGTCCAGTTCTCCAGGTGAAGGGTTCCGCTCATGTCCCCGATCTTATCCAGAAGATAAGGGACTCGTTTCAGCTTATCCCTCAAATTGGTCTTCGTGCCAAGACTGATGTCTATGTTCCTGCAGGCAACATGCAGTCTCCCGTCTTCCTCCAGCTTCAAGTCTTTGATGGCAATGGACTTGTCGGCAAAGAAGCGAAAGACTGAAAGGATGGTCTCCCGGTCCCCCTGATCTCTGGCTGGAATCTTATCCCCGATCCCGACCTTGTCTGCCGTAATACCGCTGAGCGAAGGGACGCCGTCGATGACGAGAGCAGAGACATCCGTCACAAGTCCCTTGTCCCCGAAATAGGCCCGGTTGGTCCCGTCATTCAGGAGAAAATATCCCGTCATGGGCGTCTGCTTCAGCTCAATTGTAATCCGGCCCGGTGAATTCAGGCGAACGCGAGCCCTATCTATGAAAGGGATATTCTTCTTGGGCATCAGGGCATTCTTAATGAGGGCGTAGACCGTATTGCTCCGGCTCAGCTTATCGTCCAAGACCCGGTCGATGATCTCCTGCCGGCTGTAGATCTCCGATCCCTCCACACGGACCTCCTTCTCCCTGCAGATAAGAGCAATCAGCCCTACCGCAAGAAAGATCATCCCGAGCAGGATGAATAGGGTCCTGCCCAGATAAAAGCCGATCCAGCTCTTTCGCTGCCGAGCTTTGCGCTTGGTCTCTTTCTTGGATCCAAATGACATTTTGACACTCCTTGGCCTATACCCGGTCCAGACCCGGGCCCGTATTCCTGGATACGCTCAGGGCAATCCCCATCTCAATCATGGTCATAAACAGGGCGGACCCCCCATAGCTGATAAAGGGCAGGGTGACACCGGTATTTGGCATGCTGTTGGTCACCACCGCAATGTTCATGAGAACCTGGAGACCCATGTGAATCGCGATGCCGATGACCAGGAAGGATCCGAAGAGGTCATTGCAGTAGGTGGCGATCATGGTAAGCCGCCAGATCAAGACCAGATACAGGATGATCAGGGCCACCGCGCCAAATATCCCCAGTTCCTCCGTGATGACGGAGAAGATCATGTCGTTCTGTGCCTCGGGGATGAACTGCTTTTGCATACTCTCCCCCAGTCCCTTGCCGAAAAGTCCTCCGGACCCGATGGCATAGAGGGCCTGCATGGTCTGATAGCCCTTGCCGGAGGCATCCAGCTCCGGATGCTGCCAGACACGAATTCTGGCCAGACGGTATGCGCCTCCGAAAATGATGCCGGCGGTCCCGAGCCCCAGTCCGATGAGTCCCGCATAGAAGAAGCTTTTCCGCTCACGACTTGCGATCAGAAGCATAAAGAAGGCGATTCCCACAACAATGATGGATGTGGACATGTTCTCCTTTAGGATCGGCCCCGCAAGCGCGAGCGGGAACAGACCAAAGAAGGCCAGCCCCCTCCACTTGTTCACAAGGCGCGGATACCTGGAAATCAAGCCCGCCATAAGGATAATGACGGCGGTCTTGGCAATCTCCGATGGTTGCACACTCACAGGCCCCAGGCGAATCCAGCGGGTAGACCCCTTGGCGGAGCGGCCGAAGGCCAGGACCAGACCGGTTCCAAACCAGGCAAACAGGTAGATCCACCACATCCACTTGCGGAGCTTGTGATAATCCATATGGGCTATAACCAACATGCAAACCGCCCCGCCAGCCGCAAAAAGCCCCTGGCGGATCAGATAGTTGAAGGAGTGTCCGTAGGTCATATAGGAAGTATAGGAGGAGGTCGAATAGAGCATGAGGAATCCGACCCCCATCAGGAGAATCAGGAGCAAGAGCAGGGTGTAATCCACATAACTCGACACCCTGCGCTTGGATAATTCCCTGCTGATGATCCGATCCTGTTTTCTGAAGAAGCGGCTCCGCTTCTTCTCTGTACTTCGTGTCGACATGCGGTCTCCTTAGTCGGGAAGCTCTCTGACATACTTCTTGAAGAGTCTTCCCCTCTCCTCATAATTGTGAAACATGTCCCAGCTTGCGCAGGCGGGAGACAGGAGCACTTCTTCTCCGGCCCGCGCACTCTCATAGCAGATCCGAACTGCCTCTTCCAGGGTCTCGGCATAGACGAATGCCTCGAAGCCATGGTCCTGGCAGCACTTGGCGATCTTGGACCTGGTCTCTCCGATCAGGACCAGAAGCTTCACCCGCCCCTTGAAATTGTCAATCCATTCCCCGTAGTCCGACTTTTTGTCATAACCGCCTCCGATCAGACAGGTGGGGGAATCCATGGCCAAAATCCCCTTGATGGCGGCATCCGGATTGGTCCCCTTGGAGTCGTTGTAATAGCGCACGCCCCTCTTCGTGCAGACATACTCAATCCGATGCTCAACGGCGGTAAATGCCTTTAGGCCCTCCCGAACCTTGTCCATAGGCACTCCCATGGCTCTTGCGATTGCGGCCGCCGCCATGGCATTCTCATAATTATGCCTGCCCACAAGCTGGAGTTCCTCCACGGGAAGGATCTTCTCCTCTATCCCGTCATGGCAGTAATAGATGCTGCGATCCTCCTCCCGGTAGTAATAGCCCTCTCTCAGCTTGCGCTTGCTTGAGAACCAGACCACCCGGTTGGGCAGGCTCTTTCCGAACTCCCGCAGGACCGAATCCTCCAGGTTGAGAACCACCGTCTCATCCGGGGTCTGGTTCTTGGCAATCCTCTCCTTGCAGGCAATATAATTCTCCATGGTGTGGTGGCGGTTCAGGTGATCCGGCGTGATATTTAAAATCGCCGATACCGACGGGTGGAAACGATCTATGGTCTCCAGCTGGAAGGAGGAAATCTCCGCGACGATGCGGGTGTCATCCTTGGTGTCAGCCGCGACCCCCGTGTAGGGAGTTCCGATATTCCCGACCACCTCTACATCGGAGAAATAGGTCTTTAAGATCACACCGACCATAGAGGTGGTCGTCGTCTTTCCATTGGTCCCGGTAATCGCCGCCAGGTGTCCGTGCCCCAGTCGGTAGGCCAGTTCCACCTCTCCCCAGATTCTCTTCCCTCTGGCCCTCATATCCTCTACCAGAGGACTGTCCACCGGGACACCGGGGGATAGAATCAGGGTGTCACAGCGGTCGCGGACATCTTCAGGCAGTTCTCCGATATAGATGGGGACCCCCTCCAGCTCCGGGTGCTTTAAGATCAAGCCCGCTTCATCCAGATTGCTGTTTCCGTCGAAGACGCAGACTTCGGCCCCCTCCTTCTGAAGGAGTAGAACAGCGGCCACTCCGCTGACACCGGTTCCGACTACAAGATAGGAATTCATACGCTTTTCTTTCTCAATCATCTCATCAAACTCCGCCAAGGCCCAACATGGCAATCAGGGCCAGGATCACCGTTGCGATGGTGAAGATCCCAACCACCTTCGTCTCTGACCAGCCTCCCAACTCAAAATGGTGGTGAATCGGGGCCATCCGGAAGATTCGCTTGCCATGGCTGGCCTTGAAGTAACCCACCTGAATCATCACGGAGAGAACTTCAATCAGATAGATCCCTCCCACTATGGGGATAAAAAGGGGCATATGGAGCATATAGGCAATTCCCGCGACAAAGCCGCCCAGAGCCAGGGATCCGGTATCGCCCATGAAAACCCTGGCCGGATAGAGGTTGTAGATCAAGAAGCCCATGAGGGCACCGATTAAGGCAGCAGCAATCGGTTCGACATGCAGACCGAGACTAAGGGAGGCGAAGCCGAAGAAGGCAGCCACCACGGCGGTAACGCTTGCAGCCAGCCCGTCCAGCCCATCCGTAAAATTGACCCCGTTTACGGTTCCCAGGACAACGAAGAAGACCAGGGGGTAGGACCAGGCTCCGGGATTGACGGTCCCCCGGCAAAACGGAATGATCAAGTCGCTGAAATCCGGATGAAAGGTCATCAGAAGGTAGAGGAAGACTCCCGTGACCAGGATCTCCAGAAGGAGCTTCTGCCAGGCGATCAGGCCGTCGGAGTTCTTCTTGACGGTCTTTAGAAAATCATCCAGAAAGCCGACGAGGCCGAACCCCAGAGTCAGCTCTATGACGGGGAGAATGCGGGGATAAGTCCTTGCGTATGCAACAGACACAAGAGCCAGGGCGATCAGGATCATAATCCCTCCCATCGAGGGCGTCCCGTTCTTGGCCTGATGACTTTTCAGTTCTTCTCTCTCGGTGTTTCCGATCTTAAGACGCAGAAGCATGGGAATGGTAAAGGGTCCCAGAACTGCAACAATGAGAAATGCCGCAATGAGAGGAATAAAGATATTGTGTAACATGGTCGCTCCTGTTTCTGCTCCGCTAGCGAATCGCATTGGTCCTGCCGTAACCGGTTCCGGGCTGCGTGTTGGCCGCTCTGTCTGCGGCCCCCTCGTCCGGATTCAGATTGGGCGTATCCGTCGTCGCTGTATTTGTCTTTCCCCCGGACAGGTCCACCCCCTTCTCTTTCGCCTGCTTAGCTGCCTGGTCGGCCTCCTGCCTGGCCTGGTCGTTAATGGTCGGGACATTCATATAGGGGAGAATCTGTGATGCGATATTTGAGAATATCTGGGCCGCATAGGAGTTGCTGGTCTGGTCCTGGGCGTCCGGCTGATCGACAACCACATAGATGACGACCTGGGGGTTCTCGATCGGAGCCGCCCCGATAAAGGAGAGGAGGTAATTGCCGGTCCCTCTCGGGACCTTCTCCGCCGTCCCCGTCTTTCCTCCAATGGAATAACCAGCCACAGCGGCTTTGCTTCCGGTTCCCTGATCGACAGCGCCCTTCAGGAAGGTCTTTAGGGTGTCACTGGTCTCCTTGGATACGGTCTTCTTCATGAGCGTCGGCTCTATGGTCTTAACCGTATTGCCCTGGGGATCTTTGATCGCGGTGACCAGGTGGGGTTCATAGTAGTTTCCCCCATTGATGACGGAAGAGAAGGCCGAGACCATTTGCATCATATTGACATTGTAGTTCTGTCCGAAGGCGTTCGTGGCCAGAGATACCTTGTTGGAGGCCAGCTGTTCTTTCGTGTAGAGCAGAGACCCCGTCGAGGCCTCGCCCGGCAGGTCTATGCCGGTCTTCTGCCCCAGATTGAACCTGGCCTGGTATTTGGAGAAGTTCTCCGCCCCGATCTTGGAGACCATCTTCATCATGCCGACATTACAGGAATTCTGCAGGACCTGCTGCATGGTCTGATGCCCGTGTCCCTCATGTTTCCAACAGTGAATATAGTAGTCTCCCACCTGCATGCCGCCGGGGCAGTCGTAAGTGTCGGAAGTGGAGACCGTGCCCGTCTCCAGTCCGGCCGCTATCGTCAGGATTTTGGCCGTAGACCCCGGCTCATATGCGCTGGAGACAGAGAAGTTATTCCATATGTTGTTGAGCACCTTGAACTGGTCTTCCGCCGACATGGCGGACAACTGGTCCGGGGTGTAGTAGGACGAGAGGTCTCTCGGCTGATTGAGATCGAATCCCGGGTAATTGGCGTTGGCGAGGATTTCCCCCGTATTGGGATTCATGACCACTACCGATGTGTGGAGGGATCCCTGTGTGGATCCGCCCATGGCTGCCTTCGTCTGTGCCACGCCCCGGCTCTCGATCATCTGATCATTGAAACTCTTGATGGAGGTCTCGACGATCGACTGTATGTTGGCATCAATGGAGGTCACAAGCGTGTTGCCGTCCTTTGCCTCCTCCACGGTATTCTCCACATTGTTGTCCGAATTGACATAGCCGTAGGACCGGCCGTTGGTCCCGTTCAAGACCTCATTATAGGACTTCTCCAGGCCGAGGGTTCCGGAATTACCGTCCGATGCGAAGCCCAGCACAGAGGCCGCCAGAGACCCATAGGGATACTGTCTGGTATATAGCTTCTCGAACCAGACTCCGGTCACCTTGCTCTTCTTGTCGCTCGTATCCTTCTTAAAGGCAGACATCTTCTCGTTGGATACCTTCTTGGCCAGGACAATATAGCGCTTGCTCGCATTCTCCTCTATTTGTTTGCGGACCTGGTCCTCTTGGATCTCAGAGAAGTGCTCCGTAAGCGCCTTGACCGTCTCGTCGATCATCTCCCTGCCCCTGCCGGCTTTCTTCTTATCCGCCATGGCGGCGGCATCGGTCAGTTCTCTGGCGTCCAGTACCACATTGTAGACATCCACCGAGGTTGCCAGTACGGTTCCCTTGGCATCGACGATATTGCCTCTCTGAAAGGGGATCACTGTGGAACTGTAGTTCTGCTGGGAGAGAACAATCTTCTCGTACCTGGCTCCTGAGACATAGTTGATATACATCAGACGCCCAATCAGCGCAACAGCAAGAAGGCAGAAGAGGAGGAATATGACTCCCAGCCTCTTCTGCATTCGATACAGCATCTTTCTATATAAATTCTTTTTTCGATTATGTTTCGTCGCCACGACTTCTATTCCCTTGCCAATCGAAAGATCAATACTGATCCATATAATCAATATCCTCCATAGTATAGTACACAATCTGACTGCTGTCAGCATATACCATGCCCAGAGATTTCTGGGCTTTCTCCTTCACCGCCTCCAGATTCGATCCGGCATTCATCCGGTTTCTGCTTGCGGAATTCTGCGCCCGCAATGTCGCAATTTCAGACTGAAGCGCAGCTGCCTGTTTCATAGAAGTTGTCACAGAGGCCTGCATGCTCACGTATACCAGAAGAAATGCGGTCACGACGGATAAGTAGACGGCCACACGCAGGGTATTGTATTTTGCCTGCCGTCTGGCCCTGACTTGATTGCGGCTCCTAAGCCTCCTCCGCCTTTCGGCCTCCTCTTGCTCCCGCTGTCTTCTGACCTGATACTCCTGATCGGAGATCAACTCTCGAGCAGCGCTGCCGTCCGTTCTTGTTGTCCAATATACTCTGGAAACCGTAGCCATCGTTTTCTACTTCCTACTCTTCATCTCTAACAACTCTCCGCTCAAAGACACGCAGCTTGGCGCTCTTGGACCGGTGATTCTCCTCCAATTCTTCCTCCCCGGGGAGAATTGGCTTCCTTGTGATTATTTTTCCCTTGCTCTTGCGCCCGCAGACACAGACCGGAAATTCCGGCGGACAGATACAGGGGTGCTCCGCTGTCTGAAAGGCCGTCTTTATAATCCGGTCCTCCAGAGAATGGAAACTGATGACAGCAAGCCGGCCGCCATCTCCCAGGAGATCGATCATCTCGTCGATGTGATCCCTAAGGACCTCCAACTCCCGATTGAGTTCGATGCGGATGGCCTGATAGGTCCGCTTGGAGGGATGTCCTCCCGTGACCTGAGCCCTCTTGGGAATCGACCCTCGAATAATTGCGTTGAGCTGCCCTGCTGTCTCGATCGGCTTCTCCTCCCGGGCGATAGCGATGTTCCTGGCAATCTTCCCGGCATAACGGTCCTCCCCGTAGTTCTTAATCATTCGACAGAGTTCTGCCTCTGTATAGTGATTGACAATATCTCTGGCGGTCTTTGGATTCCGCTGATCCATCCGCATGTCCAGGAGGGTGTCCTCATCCCTATAGGAGAATCCCCGGCCCGGCTCATCCAGCTGGTAGGAGGAAACTCCAAGATCCAACAGAATACCGTCAACAGAAGCAATATCCAGATCCTCCAGCACCTGACGCATCCGCTCGTAATTACTGCGGACAATGGTCACCCGATCGGAGAATTCTGCCAGCCTCCTGCTGCCGGCGGCAATGGCCTCCTCATCCTGGTCGAAACAGATCAGCCGACCGCCGTCAGACAGGCGAGAGGCGATCTGAAAGGAATGTCCCCCGCCCCCCATGGTTCCGTCGACATATACGCCATCCGGTCTGATGGCGAGAGCTTCAATGACCTCCCGGAGCATGACTGAATAGTGTTTGAATTCCATTTCGGCTCCTTAGATCATGATGCCAAGATCCGCCATGTGCTCAGCCACTTCATCCATGTCTTCGTAGCTGTTGGTCTCATCCCAGAGCTTCTTGTCCCAGATCTCAATACGGGTGGAGACACCTGCCAGAACCACGTCCTTACTCAGCTTGGCGTAAGAGCGAAGACTTGGGGGGATTAAGGTCCGCCCCTGTCGGTCGATCTCACAGGTAGCCGCGCCGGCGAAGAAGAAACGCATGAATTTGCGGGCATCCTTCGTTGTCATCGGGGTCTCGTGAATCTTGGCCTCGAGCTTGTGCCATTCCTCAGCGGAATATACGAAGAGGCAGCCATCCAGCCCCTTGGTCATCACGAAAGATTCGCCCAGTTCCTCGCGAAATCTGGCGGGAATGATCAGGCGGCCCTTGCTGTCCACGCTGTGTTCGTACTCTCCCATGAACATATGGCACACCTCCTTCCCTGTGATTTCTGACCCGGCTTTTGTGAGCCTTCTTCCTGCCCATGTGGATAAGTCCGCGGTCTCTCTTACTTATCCACCGACTTTTCAACTTATCCACCACTTTGTGGCACTTAGTTACCACTTCGCACCACTTGTTCTGTATTTTACCCTTAGCCCCTGCCTATTTCAATGCAAAGATCCGCTAAAACAGAGGCTTTGTTCTCTGTGTAGTCCCGTGGTTCCAAATCCCATACTATAAATTGTATTTTTATGAATTAAACTCTCTATATCTAGTATTCGAACATGAATTCTGTACATAAGGCACAATTTAGACACGGTTTTTCTCCGGATATTTCTGTAATATTGACGGATTCATTTCTGCTCTCTCAGATCTCTCTTCTTCGTCCAACAAAAAGAGCTCTCTTCGACTTTCGTCGAAGAGAGCTCTGCTCAGATTCTATGTATCAATTCCAAGGCTTCTTGCTTATTCCCGGTCCTTCTCCTCGTCGGAATCTACTTCCGCTTCTTCCTCCGAAGAAGCATCCGCCAGATCATTCAGATCCAGGACCTGAATCGTTCCTGTCAACCCCTCCGGTCCACCGGCAGCCTCCCCCGCCTGCTCTGCGCCCCCTCCTGTCTCCTGGATCGGGTGCTTTCTGGCCCATAGAAGCCCGATGATCAGAAACAGGAGGCCAATCGAGGCGAGAATGGCTGCCAGCAGCTGGCTGACCGGGATTTTGCTGTCCCAGAGATAGAGCTGGTCCATCCGAACCCCCTCGATCCAGAAGCGGCCGATTCCATATCCCAGCATATAAGTCCAGAACTGCTGCCCTCGGAACCTGACGTGCTTTCTCAGGATCATCAGGATGACAAAGAGGCCCAGATTCCAGAGCGATTCATAGAGGAAGGTGGGGGCCACCTGGATAAAAGTCTCGCCCCCGATGGTCAGCATATGCTCTGTCATGGCAGACGAGATCTCGGAAGTCGTCCGGATGGCAGAGACCGGAAGCTGCATCGCCAGGAGGTTGTTGGTGTATTCTCCGAACACCTCCCGATTGAAGAAATTGCCCCAGCGCCCGATCACCTGTCCCAAGACCAGCCCCAGGACGACCGTATCCGCCACCTGCCAGAAGCGGATCTTCTTGACCAGCTTGACCAGGATTAAGATCATGAGAACCGCCCCGATCATACCTCCGTAAATGGCCAGGCCGCCCGCCCGCAGGTCGAAGATCTCAAGAAGATTATCCTTGTAGTCATCCCAGCGAAAGGCCACATAGTAGGCCCGGCAGCCGATCACTGCGGCGATCAGTCCCCAGATGCACAGATCCAGGTAGTCATCCTCCTTCTGGCCGGTCCGCTTCGCCTCCCTTAGGATCAGACTCACTCCGGCCAGCATGCCGATCGCGATCACAATCCCGTAGTAAGCAATGCTAAATCCTCCGATGCTGATGCTGCGACCAACCCGCAAGGTCAGATGGAGATTTGGAAAAATAATCGTATCTGTCAATTTCAATTCCTTTCAGAGCACACGCTCCCCCTAGTTCCTTCCCTTTTCTATGATAAAGGGCCCGGGCAAAAAAGCCAGAATTCCTGTCACAATCTCCGCAATTGCAAGGGCTGCAACCGCCCCCGCAAAACCGGCGATGACACCCCCGATGATCAGGCTGACCAGAAGAATAATGAAGGAAATGCTGTAGATGACCATGGTCATCATTCGCTTCACAAGCTCTGCAAGCTGGTCCGGAATAATCAACTTGGTCAAGACAGTCTGTCCTGCGACAAAGAGGCTCGTCGTTATAAGAAGCAGAAGGCCGGCCAGGTTCATCGAGAGATCCGGCTTCACCAGCAACTGAAAGACCAGCCAGCCGGGCAAGACATCCAGCAGATTGCATGCCAGATCGGAAGCCATGGTGTAGCCCAATTTCTTCCAGACCGGCTCCGGAACCAGGAAGATAAAGTCTCTCTCCAGTTCCCGGCTCAAATGACTCTGCCCTGACATGATAAAGATAAAACCGATCATGACTGCGAAGTAAGCCGCGAGAAGAATATTCGCTTCTGCCAGTTGCAGGCGGTCATTGGCTACAAAGATTCCGACTCCGATGGCCAGATTGAGCAGAGCATTTCTGCTGATCAGACCGCCTACCGCCTCTCCTCTCCAGCTATGAAGGGCCTTCTGCAAGAAGACACCGGCCCCGAAGCCGCGGTCCAGTCCTCCCGCATCATAGCGAAAAAATCCGGCAAACCGGGACCTCCTCCGGTTGCTCTCCAAGGGCCTCTTGCTCTTACTCACTGCCTCCATCTGCTTCTGCCGCTTCTCAGCCTGGGGCAGAGCATCCTCGTAGAAGAAGACCGGGATCTTCCGGATCAGCAGAGCCAAGGCAATGAGACCCAGGACAAAAGCTCCCAGCCAGAGGGCAGCCCCCGCCATATCTCCCGCCGTCATGGACCAGGAGAAGGCCGCAAGCCAGCCCAAATAGGGAACAAAGCGAATCCGGTCGGCCGTCGCCACATCGAGTAGGGCCCGGACCGGACTCATCCCGCCTGTCTTACTGTAGTAGAGCAGAGCGAACAGGAAAAGGCCCAGGAGAGTATAGACTATATAATGGCTGAAACTGCGATACTTGCCGTCCTTAAGAGAGAGGAGACTGTAGACCGCAATGGAGACAAATTGAACGAAAATCAGCAAAAGAGCCCAGACCACCACCAGAGAAATGGCTCCCATCCATCCGATGCCCATTCTTATGAAATTTGGGATCTGAAAAGACATCCAGATCGCCGAGACAAAAAGAAGGACGGTCTGCATCAGCGTTCGAAAGGCCAAAATAGATTGGGGCTGCATAGAGGAGGGAAAGAGGAGGTTGACATCCGCCATCTGAAAGATCGCCGAACCGCTCTTTCCTGCTGCGTAGAGGCTGAATAGAAGGACCAGAAACCCCACCAGGAAGGGGAGTGCCATAGCGACTTGCCGGCCGCTCACCCCTTCTACTCCGAGCGCCTCTACCAGAGGACTTGCACCCCGAGACGGACTCTGGTCCCCGGAGACATTCTCCTGTCCTCCTCGATCATAGCTTGCCTCCTGCCTGCTTTTTTCCCTGTTGCGGTCGCCTCCCGAGAAATAAGAGGTAGAAAAGCCAATCAGGCCACCGATCAGGGCCATGAGGATAACGAAGACCAGGTAGATGGCAACCCAGGTCCGAAAGAGCTTCCGGATGCTGTTCTTAAAGGTATGCAGCAGATAATAGATAAACAATCTCATAGCTGATCCCCCTGCCTGTCTTCTCCTCCCTCCGTCAGCTTGAAGTAGAGGTCCTCCAAGGAGGTCTTCTGCTCCGTCAGTGACTGCCGGGTCACATTGGCCAGAATCTGCCCCTCTTTTAGGATGAGGACTCCATCCCAGAGGTCCTCGACCGAGTCGATGATGTGGGTCGAGATCATGACAGACCTGCCCTGTTCGCGCAGTTCCAGGATCATATTCTTCAGCTCACGGATGGCGTGGGGATCCAGCCCGATCATGGGCTCGTCGAAGATAATCAATTTGGGCTCGGGCAGAAGGCCGCAGCAGATGGACAGTTTCTGCTGCATCCCCTTGGAGAGTTCATCTCCGAATTTCTTCCGCTTATCTGTCAGCTCCATCCTGGCAAGCAGTTCCTCTTTGTATGCCTTATAGTCCTTGAGCCGATAAGCCCTGGCCACAAATTCCAGGTGCTCATCCACTGTCAGATTGGGATAGAGGGCCGGAATCTCAGGAACATAGCCCAGATAGCGTCTGGCCTCGGCCTTAGCTGTAGATACTCCATCCATGTGGACCCAGCCCTCATGCCGGAGCAGTCCCACAATCGACTTGATCGCCGTTGATTTTCCTGCCCCGTTCGGCCCGAGCATGATCAGGACCTCTCTGTCCGGGATCTGAAAATTCAAATCCCTATTCGCGTAGTATTTCCCGTACTTCTTGGACAAATGTGATACTTCCAGCATAAACTCTTCTCCTTAATCTTGCGCATCCTCTGTCATCGCCTTGAGAAAGGCCAGGAGGTCCTCACTGTCGATGGAGGCAAACCGGTCCAGACCCCGGTTGAATTGCCCGGCAATATTTTCCTCCTCGGATTGCATCATGGTCAGTTCCCGCATTGCCTTTAACTTCTCCGACTCGCTTCTTCCCATGCAAGTTCTCCTCCGAAATAGAAATCATCTCATCTTGGCTTAATATACATCGCGTCCCCAAAAGAGAAAAAACGATATCTCTCTTCCACCGCTTCCCTGTAAGCCTGCAGGATATGCTCTTTTCCTGCCAGGGCGGACACAAGCATCACAAGAGTGGACTGGGGCAGGTGGAAGTTGGTAATCAGTCCATCAATGGCCTTGAATTGATAGCCGGGGTAGATGAAGATCTTGGTCCAACCGGATTTGGCCGGAATTGTTCCATCCTCCTTGGCAACAGACTCCAAGGTCCTGGTTGACGTGGTTCCGACTGCAATGATCCGTCCTCCGCCGGCCCTGGCCCGGTTAATCTTATCTGCGGCCTCCCGGTCCACTACATAGTACTCGGAGTGCATGTGGTGGTCTTCGACCCTGTCCGCGCTGACCGGCCGGAAGGTGCCCAAACCGACGTGCAGAGTGACCTCCGCAATATCCACCCCCTCCTTCCTGATCTCGTCCAGTAGCTCCGGCGTGAAGTGCAGACCGGCCGTCGGAGCCGCGGCAGACCCGTCATGCTTGGCATAGACGGTCTGATAGCGGTCCTTGTCCTGAAGCCGGTGATGAATATAGGGTGGCAGAGGCATCTGCCCCAGCCGGTCCAGGACCTCCTCCCAGACCCCCTGATAGCTAAAGTGTATCATACGGTTGCCATCTTCCATGACCCCGGTCACCTGACCGACCAGAAGGCCATCGCCGAAAGAGATCCTGGTCCCCTCCTTGCACTTGCGCCCGGGCTTGACCAGGGTCTCCCAGTTGTCGCCGCCGTGATTGATCAGGAGGAGGACTTCGATCTTGGCCCCGGTCTCCTCCTTGGCTCCCAGAAGACGGGCGGGGATCACCTTGGTGTTATTGATGACCAGGCAGTCGCCGGCTCTCAGATAGGACTTGATATCGTAGAAGTGCCGGTGCTCGATTGCCCCGGTCACAGGGTTTAAGACCAGAAGGCGGGACTCATCTCTCTTCAAGAGAGGATCTTGCGCAATCAATTCCTGGGGCAAATCATAATCGAAATCCTTAACATCCATGCTTCTCTCCTCTATCTGTCTCCTGTAATTCCAGACTGCCCGGCCCGCAGCGACTGCCCGGCCTGCAGCGACCGCCGGTCCATCAGGCGCGCAGGCTGATTCCCCTGTCTCTAAGAGCCTCAAGGATAGCCTCCATCGAGGCATTGACATCCTCATCGGAGAGGTTCCTGTCCTTCGCGCGGAAGGTCAGGGTATAGGCCATGGACTTGTGACCGGATAGGATCTGCGCTCCCTCATAGATGTCAAAGAGCTCATAGGACTCAAGAATGCTTCCTCCCCGGGTCTCAAATATGGACTCAATCTGGCCTGCCAGAATCTCCTTTGGCACCACCAGAGAGAGGTCTCTCTTGGAAGCCGGGAAGTTGGCAATCCCCTCATACTTAATGACGAAATTGGCGTTAAAGATCAGCTGCTTGATATCTAAAACCGCCACATACACTCGGTCCTTGATCCCATAGTTTCCTGCGACCGTCGGATGCACCTGCCCGATCAGGCCGATCAACTGGCCATCATAGCAGATCTTGGCCTGGCGGCCCGGGTGCAGGAAGGGATAATTACCCTCAGGGACGTAGCCTACCTTATCTCTCATATCCAGCTTTGTCAGGATCTCCTCAACCGCACCCTTCATCTGATAGAAGTCAATATCGCCGTATCCGGCCATGGTCAGCTGAGGACGTTCATCCGGAAGTTCGGTCAGGGGCAGGGTCCCCGGCAGATAGATATTTCCCATCTCGTAGAGACGGACATCCGCATTGCGGCGGCTGTAATTGGTCCCCAGAGAGGTCATGATTCCGTTCAGGGAGCAGGTCCTCATAATGGAGAAGTCCTCTCCCAGCGGATTTGAGATGCGGATTGCCCTGCGCAGGGGATGGTCCTTGGGAAGCAGGAGCTTGTCGAAGACCTTGGGACTCTCAAAGGAGTAGCACATTGCCTGAGAGAAGCCGCAGAACTCAGCCGTGTCACGAATGATCCCCTCAATCCGCTGCTTCTTGCTCAAGCCTCCGATGGAAGAACCGCCCGGCAGGCTGCTCGGAATATTGGCATAACCAAAGAAGCGGGCGATCTCCTCGGCAATATCCGCGTCACAGTGCAGGTCCTGGCGGTAGGTCGGAATCCAAAGCTGCCCCTCCGCCCGGTCATAGTCGATCCCCAGGGGCCTCAGGTAGTCGATCATTTGCTCCGGGCTGATCTGTGTCCCGAGAAGATGATTGTACTTGTCCGGCTCAAATGGCAGGGTCCAGGCTTCCACCTTCTTCGGGTATATGTCGATCACACCGCCTACAACTTCTCCTGCTCCCAGCTCCTCGATCAGCTGGCAGGCCCGGTTCATTCCCTCGATCGCCAGGTTGGGGTCCAGTCCTTTTTCGAATTTGGCGGAGGCGTCTGTCCGCATGCCGGCCTTGCGGGAAGACAGTCGGATATTGGTTCCGTCGAAGCTTGCGGCCTCAAGAAGTATGGTGTGGACATCATCCCGAATCATGGAATTCTCTGCCCCCATAACGCCGGCCAGACCGATCGGTTTCTGCCCGTCACAGATCATGAGCATAGACTCGTCCAGTTCGTGCTCCTGTCCGTCCAGGCTGGTAAAATGCTCGCCTGCCCCTGCAGTCTGCACTATAATCCTGTGATCCGCAATCGTATCCAGGTCATAGGCGTGCATGGGCTGTCCGTACTCCTCCATGACATAGTTGGTAATGTCAACAATGTTGTTGATGGGGCGGATCCCCTGGGCCATCAGCCGGCGCTGCATCCACTTGGGAGAGGGCGCGATTCTGACATTCTTGACAACGCGGACCGTGTAGCGAGAGCACAGGTCCGGGTTCTTGACCTCGACCGAGATATAGTCCTCGACCCTCTCCCCGTTTCCGGTCTCCCTGACCTCCTGGGGGAGGAATTTCCTGCCGAAGGTCGCAGCGGCCTCTCTGGCCAGACCCAGCACGGAAAAGCAGTCTACCCGGTTGGACGTAATCTCGTACTCGACGACGACATCGTCCAGTCCCAGAGCCCGGACCGCATCGTCTCCGGGCTTTAGGCCGGCCGTGTCCCGGAAGACATATATGCCGTTCTCGGGGGCCTCCGGATACATGTCCCGGCTGCTCCCCAGTTCCTCAATTGAACACATCATGCCCTCGGAGGGTACACCGCGAAGCTTTCCGGCCTTGATCCTGATTCCGCCTTCTGTCTTAGACCCGTCATGACCGCCGGCCACCCGGCCGCCGTCAAGGACGACGGGCACCAGCTGCCCCTCAGCGACATTGGAGGCACCGGTAACGACCTGTATGCTTCTCTCTCCCACATCCAACCGGCAGATCCGAAGGTGGTCGGAATCCTCATGGGGCTTGATGGAAAGGATCTTTCCGACCACAATCTTGTCCAGGTCAGCGGCCAGGTCTGTGTAGTACTCTACCTTATTGCCCGCCAGGGTCATAGCGTCCGTGTACTCCTTGGGCGTCACGTCAAGACCCGGAACCAGGGCCTTAATCCACTTGAGAGATGTTCTCATTCTACTTCTCCTTGTCTAACTTCTCTGTATAACACTTCACTGCCTGTGCATCCGGGCCTTGCCTATGCATCCGAATCTTGCCTGTGCATCAGAACTGAGACAGGAAGCGGTCATCGTTCTCATAGAGAAGGCGCATATCGTCGATCTCATACTTGAGCAGAGAAATGCGCTCCAGGCCGACGCCAAAGGCGAATCCCTGATACTCCTCCGGATCAATGCCGCTCATCCGAAGGACATCCGGATGAACCATCCCGCAGCCGAGAATCTCGATCCAGCCCTCGCCCTTGCAGAAACGGCAGCCCTTGCCGCCACACTTGAAGCAGGAGACATCGACCTCGGCGGACGGCTCCGTAAAGGGGAAGTGATGGGGGCGGAACTTGAGCTTGACATCCTCGCCGAACATCTTGTGGGCAAACTCCAGGAGGGTCCCCTTTAAGTCTGCCATCGTGATGTTCTTGTCGATCACCATTCCCTCGATCTGGTGAAAGGAGGGACTGTGCGTTGCATCTACTTCATCTGCCCGAAAGACACGGCCGGGGGCAATCATCCGGATCGGAAGCTTCCCCTGCTCCATGACGCGTACCTGGACGGGTGAAGTCTGTGTGCGCAGGAGGATATCCTTGTTGATATAGAAGGTGTCCTGTTCATCCTTGGCCGGGTGATTTGCCGGAATATTGAGTGCCTCGAAGTTGTAGTAGTCGTACTCAATCTCAGGACCCTCGACCACCTCATAGCCCATACCGGTGAAGATCCGCTCCACTTCATCTAAGACCTTGGTGTTGGGATGGCGGTGACCCAGCTTGGACTTCTTGGCGGGCAGGGTGACATCGATGGTCTCCGCAGCGAGCTTGCGCTCCAGAATCTCCTCTTCCATCTTAAGCCTGCGATCAGCCAAATTGTTCTCAACCGCCTGACGGACATCATTGACCAGCTGACCGAACTTGGGGCGTTCCTCAGGAGAAAGCTCCCGCATCCCCTTCATCAGCTCCTTGAGCTCGCCCTTCTTGCCTAAAACCGCCAGGCGAACCTCGTTCAGTTCATCCAGATTGCCGGCCCTCGCAATCTTATCGAGGGTCTTCTTGCGAATCTCTTCCAGTTTCTCATTCACTGCCATGGTCATTCTCCTTAGACATAAATAAAAGTCTCCGTCCCCAAGGGACGAAGACCTGACTCCGCGGTACCACCCTGATTCCCGCGCAAATGCGGGCACTCAATGCGCGTAACGTGCGCCGAACGTCATCCCCTAACGGGCTCTGCCTCTCTCACAAGAAACCGGCCTGTTCAAGGATGCGGCTCCAACCTGAATTTCATCTGCTGTCTTCGCCGCCTCTCTCTCAACCAAGGAGAAGCTCTCTTTCACGAATTTACAGCGGCCTACTGTGGGTCTTCACTGCCTTTGCAATATTGTGCTAAATATTAGCACAGAAAGCGGCCGGGAACAAGATAAAAAGAAGATCCGGATACCGGATCTTCTCAGAGCAGCAGGGGCAGAAGGACTCGAACCCTCGACATTCAGTTTTGGAGACTGACGTTCTACCAACTGAACTATACCCCTGGATTGGTTGAGTATCGAAACTCAACAGAAAATATTCTCTCGAATACCTTCAAAACTTCATACAGATGAATAACAAAGCTTACGATTTCTTAGATCTAGGAAAATGGTCATCTCGCATTCGTGCTTCGCACGCCTGCTCGATGTGTTTG
>NZ_DBHIDN010000023.1:0-23906 GCF_057251025.1 Shuttleworthella sp. | reverse complement strand
GCACCTTTGGTGCACGAGAACGCTCTTTTCATTAGGGAAGTTTTTTCACAGCCCCTTTATTTTCTTCCAGGAAGAACTTGACTTGTTTTTTGCGGCGGGTGTAAGATGAGACGACAGAATTAGCAACAAACAGATTCAAGTGCTAATTACATTTTGAACAATTAAAAGCAGGGGCCGTCTATGGCGGAGACAGAAGCGATCCGATCCTGTCTTATGCTCTGCTCTGCCGAGGAAACCTTGTAAATCGAAGGAGGATATATTGATGACCGTTGTTCCCGTATATAATATCGTCTTAGTGCCGGATGCCAACATGTACCTACGGACCGAGACCTATCAGAATATGACAGGCAAGACCCCCAAGATCGGGGAGAGGGTCATGCTGATCGCCCTGAGGGAGAGAAAGACCCGCGACCAGTTTCGTGAAGATTCCTTCTATCCGATCGGAGTAACGGGAGAGGTGGTAGAGTACAGTCAGGAGAACGGATTCCTGGTCATCCACACGGGAGGCCGCCGGAACCTGGACGCAATCACCATCTACAAGGATCACAGCATAGAGCTCGCCGTCAGCCGAAGAGAGTCTCGAAATGATCTCGATCAGGAATTGGAGAAGGACCATTTGATGAAGCTCAAGCAGGAGATGGTCCGCGCTGCCGCCGGACAGCCCTGGGAGAGCGGGATCCGGACCTATCTGGCGCAGATTGGCAGTATGAATGAGGCCATCGCCATGATGAGCCCCTGGATCATGGAGGGGGCCGGTGAGCGCTATGAACTCCTGGCTGTTGACTCGGACCGGGAGCGTATGGAGCTGGCGGAGAAGATCGCCTATCAGAATGTGGAGATGAACCGGATCAATCTGGAGGCCAAGAATGCCCAGGAGGAGGACTATCAGAAACTCTACCGGGAGCAGGCCATCAAGAAGCAGATCGACTATCTGCAGAAGGAACTGGACGGGATGCATCCCGACAGCGTGTCGGATATCCGCCGCCTCGAGCTGGCCATCGATGAGTCCGGGATGAAGGGAGAGGCCAGGAAAGAAGCCAGGAAGGTCCTAAACCGTCTCAAGCAGGAGGGACAGAACTCACAGGAGTCAGGTATGCTCTATGACTACCTGGATTTTATCAGCTCCCTCTCCTGGAAGAAGGAGAAGGCGGAGCCGATTGATCTTGAAAAGGCCAGGAAGATCCTGGATGAGGACCACTATGGTCTGAAGAAGGTCAAGGAGCGGATCATTCAGCAGGTCGCAGTCATGAATCTGAAGCAGCAGCAGGCCGGCTCCATCCTCCTCTTCGTGGGAGCGCCGGGCACAGGCAAGACGTCGATCGGGAAGTCCATCGCCAGGGCTCTGGACCGGGAGTATGTCCGGGTCTCTCTGGGAGGAGTTCGCGATGAGGCGGATATTCGGGGCCACAGGAGGACCTACCTGGGGGCCATGCCCGGCCGCATCATGGACGGGATCAATAAGTCCGGGGTATCGAACCCGGTCATGGTCTTAGATGAGATCGACAAGCTCGGCCAGTCCTATAACGGAGACCCCGCCAGCGCCCTTCTGGAGGTCCTGGACCCGGAGCAGAACAATAGCTTTACGGACCACTATATGAATGTTCCCTATGACCTGTCCGATGTCTTCTTCATCTGCACGGCTAACGCAATCGATACCATACCGGCCCCCCTCTTAAACCGCATGGAACAGATCTCATTTCGGGGCTATACCCCCCTTGAGAAGCACGCGATCGCCAGAGAGCACCTCCTGGCCAAGAGCCTGGACAAGGTGGGGCTTGGTCCGGACCAGATCTCAGTCAGCGATGATGCCATTGATGCCCTCATCGAGGACTATACCCGAGAGGGAGGAGTCCGGGGGCTCAAGAAGCAACTGGATACCATCTGCCGGGTGGCGGTGGTCCGGTATCTGGAGGGAGACCGGCAGAGGATCGAAGTGACCGGGGAGAAGCTACCGGATTTCCTGGATGTGAACCCCATGATTCACAACCGGGTTAAGGATTCCGCCGACCCCGGCGTTATCACAGGCCTGGCCTGGACCCCGGTCGGGGGAAGCATTCTCTACATCGAGACCATACTCGTCAGGGGCAGCGGCAAGGTTCGGGTGACCGGACAGCTGGGAGACGTCATGAAGGAGTCTGTCCAGATCGCTGTCAGTCTGGCCAAGAAGCTCTACCCGGACCGGTCTGACCTCTTGGCAGAGCATGATCTTCACATACACGTTCCCGATGGGGCGACGCCCAAGGACGGTCCCTCCGCGGGAATCACCCTGGTGACGGCTCTGGCCTCTCTTCTGACAGACAGGCCCATCTCGCCCCATTACGCCATGACGGGGGAGCTGTCCCTGCAGGGCAACATCAATCCCATCGGGGGCCTGCCGGAGAAACTGATGGCGGCCCAGAGGGCCGGTGTCAAGACGGTATTCATCCCCAAGGACAATGAACAGGACCTGCGCGATGTGGCCGATGAGGTCAGGGACCAGCTTGAGATCCTGCCGGTGGAGAAGGTCACGGATGTGCTGCGCCGGCTTGGCCTGCTGGAAGACTGATTCCGCCGTGAGATCCGCCGGGTTTCCCGGCGGGGTCCGGTCCCGGCCCGGACGAAAAATGTTGTAAGCAGATTGATAGTGTTGGAAAAACAACAGAAAAAGAAGGCCCAAGCCCTTATCATAAGTCCATGGCAAGTAAGTAAATACTAACAGATCGAGGACAAAGAGCCGGGAGGTGGACGATGATTCGCGTATTGGACTTCAATAAGAAGGTGGCTGATCTGGCCGGGGAATATGAGGACTTCATTCCGATTATGGCAGAGCTTGGCTTTAAGGAGATCAGTTCTCCGGCTGCCCTGAAGCTGATGGGTAAGCTGATGACCGTGCCCAAGGGGGCGGCGGTCAAGGGAATCCCCCTGGACAAGATCGTGGATCGATTCGAGGAGGCCGGCTTCCGCGTGATCGGACTGCCGGAGGATTTCTCAAGGAAGCGGCAGAAGCAGTCGGAGGTGGACCTGCAGGGAGGACAGGCCGACGCGAGCCGGAAGGACGAAGAGAGCCGGAAGGAAGACGAGTACCTCATCCGCTCCAGAGAGGCGGACCGGGAACTGGCCACAGGACAGGAGCGGGTCGGCCTCCTCAAAGACTATATCTCCCGCGTCGGTCGGGGCGAGGACCTGGAGTCGGTCCGCCGGGATTTCATCAGGCATTTCGAGGCGGTCTCCGTCCATGAGATCGCGGAGGCCGAGCAGTCCCTGATTCGCGAGGGAATGGACCCGGCGGAGGTGCAGAAGCTCTGCGACCTGCACTCAGCCCTCTTCCACGGCAAGACCGAAGCAGAGGTCTGGGCGGAAGAGGAGGCTAAGAGTGAAGAGGCGGGCTATAAGATTCCCCAGGGGCACCCCGTCGACTATTTCCACAGGGAGAATGCCGCTCTTGAGAAGAAACTGAAGAGGGCCAGGCTTGACCTGGGCTTCGGAAGAGATCTGGACCAGATCCAGGAGGAGCTGGCCGACTTAAAGAGGGTCCGGATTCTCTACGGAAAGAAGGAGGAATCCATCATGCCTCCCCTGGAGCGCTATGGCATTTCCGGCCCGAGCAATGTCATGTGGGGAGTGGATGACGAGATCAAGGCGGAGCTTGGCCGCCTGACCGCCTCGATGGCTTCCGCCCTGGAGAACAACCGGGCCGGGGCCATGTTTGACGCGGTCAAAGAGGATATTGCCGCTGTATATCAGCGCATGGAAGAGATGATCTATAAGGAGGAGAAGATTCTTCTGCCCATGGCCATGGAGCACTTCACAGAGGAAGAGTGGGTGTCCGTCTATGAGGACCTCTTTGAGATGGGGCCTGTTTTCATCGATGCCATCCCCCACTGGGAGGAGGGAGACAGGCTTCTTGCGGAAAAGAGGGCTTCGGCCGGGACTTCCGTATACTCCGATGGGGTCATTCGCTTTGAACAAGGGGAGATGACCCTGGCTCAGCTGCAGGCAGTCTTCGACCTGCTTCCGATCGACATCACCTTCATCGACGCCGATGAGATCAACCGGTTCTTCTCCAACCGGGGCAGAGTGTTCGCAAGACCCAAGTCCGCCCTGGGCCGAAAGGTCTATGATTGTCATCCGGTTCGCATCCGGCCGGTTGTAGAGCAGCTGATCCGTGAATTCAAGGAGGGAAGCAGGGATTCCTATGAGAGATGGATTCCAAATCCCTTGAGGCCGGTCAAGATCCAGTACCTGGCGGTTCGCGACAGGGAGGGGAATTTCCTGGGGACCTTGGAACTGGTCCAGGATTTCAGCAAGATCAAGAAGGAATTAAGACATCTGAGATAAGGGCGAGGAGATCGCACGGCGCAGACGGAACTCCGGGACGGTTGTCCCGGAGTTCTGTGCTATAATGGCGGAGAATTCGAAGACAGGAGAAGAAGAGAAAGGATAGCCTATGCCGGATCGCGCTGTTTTTTTCGATTTGGACGACACCCTCTACAATTTCGAGGTCTGCAACCGGGCCGCGGAGGAGGCTTCCCTTGCATACCTGCAGACGGAGCTTGGCTATGAGGGAGATCTCAGATCCTATCATGAGGGCATATACCGCCATATGGATGCCCTGGAGGAGCGTCTGGGCAGTGACAACCTGGCCTGTCACTCCAGGACTCTCAGAAATGCGATGTTCCTAGAGGAACTTGGCTATCCGGCATGCCCCCATGCAGGAGTTCTTGAGGAGATCTACTGGCAGGAGACCTTCCGTCATCTGACCCCGGAGCCGGGCATTGTGCAAGTCCTTGCGGGCTTGAAGGACCGTGGGGTCTATGTGGGAGTGGGGACGAACCTGACGGCCTTCCCCCAGTACCAGAAGATAGCCCGCTTGGGTCTGTCGGACCTGATTACACAGATCATTCCCTCGGAGTTGACCGGTTTTGAGAAGCCGTCAAGGGGCTTCTTTGAATTCTGCCTCAAGGAGGCGGACATCAGCCCCCGAAACTGCGTCTTCATCGGGGACAACTTCCGCCATGACGTCCTGGGCTCCAGGGCCCTTGGAATAAAAGGAGTCCTCTACGCGCCGCCCCGGAGACCCATGTCAAAAGAGATAGAGGAGGAGGTCATCCGGGACAAGATCCCGGTGATCCGAGATTATCGGGACCCGGAGGCCCTTGCGATTGTGGGATTGACCTGATTGACTCTGGCGCAGCGGGAGAAATCATGGTAATATACAGAACATAGATTCGATTGGAGAGAATTATGCTAGCCAAAGACAGCGAGAAGAAAATCATCCTGACCGGGGACCGACCCACAGGAAAACTGCACCTGGGACATTATGTAGGTTCTCTGCAGCGGCGGGTGCAGTTGCAGAATACCGGAGAATTCGACCAGATCAACATCTTGATTGCGGACGACCAGGCTCTGACGGACAACTGGGATGATCCCCAGAAGATTCGGGACAATATCATCGAGGTGACCTTAGACTACCTGTCCACAGGAATCGACCCGGACCGGTCCAACATCTGTGTCCAGTCCGGGATCCCGGCCCTGCACGCCCTGACCTTCTACTACATGAACCTGGTCACGACCCAGCGTCTGTCCAGGAATCCGACGGTGAAGGCGGAGATGGGGATGCGGGGCTTCTCCGCGGCTGAGGGGGAGAATGACAACATACAGGGTCTGCCCGCGGGATTCTTCACCTATCCCGTCTCTCAGGCGGCGGATATCACAGCCTTCAAGGCGACTGCGGTCCCTGTCGGGGAGGACCAGGAGCCTATGATCGAGCAGACCCGGGAGATTGTCCGCCGCTTCAACCAGACCTACCGGAGAGATATCCTGGTGGAGCCGGATATCCTCCTGCCGGAGTCTGAGGCCCAGCGCCGCCTGCCGGGCATTGACGGCAAGGCCAAGATGTCCAAGTCTCTGGGCAACTGCATCTACCTGTCGGATGATGCGGCGACGGTGAAGAGCAAGATCATGAGCATGTACACAGACCCGGAGCATGTGAACATCAATGATCCGGGTCATGTCGAGGGCAATATGGTGTTTACTTATCTGGATGCCTTCTGCCGGGACGAGCTCTTCGATGAGTACCTGCCGGACTACAGCAGCCTCCGGGAGATGAAAGACCACTATGAGAGGGGCGGGCTGGGAGATGTCAAGTGTAAGAAGTTCCTCATCAAGGTCATGGAGGAGCAGTTGGCCCCCATTCGCCGGGCAAGGGCCAAGTGGGAGGCGGATATCCCGGCGGTCTATGACATTCTGGTCAGCGGAACAGCCAATGCCGTTGCCTGCACCGACGAGACCTTAGGACAGGTGCGGGATGCCATGCGGATCAATTACTTCGATGATCGGTCTATCATTGAGGACTGGAGGAAGTGGCTTCAGAAGTAAGGAGGCAAAGAGGAGAGATGTCGATCGGGCAGGAGCGGACCTATGTCGCTATTGACCTAAAGAGCTTCTATGCCTCGGTCGAGTGCCGGGACCGCAAGCTGGATCCGCTCACGACGAATCTGGTGGTCGCAGACCTGAGTCGGACCGAGAAGACCATCTGTCTTGCGGTCTCTCCCTCGCTCCGGGCCTATGGAATCGGGGGCAGGGTCCGACTCTTTGAACTCATGCGGGCGGTAGACCGGATCAATGCGGCCAGGACTTATGCCAACGGGGGCAGGGCGCTTGAGGGGGCCTCCTGCCAGGCACCGGAACTTGCGATAAGACCCGGGCTGAGACTGGACTATATTGTGGCCAGACCCCGGATGAAGCGCTATGAGGAGGTCTCCGCCGCTATCTATCAGATCTATCTGAACTATGTGGCCCCGGAGGATATTCTCGTCTATTCCATTGACGAGGTCTTCCTGGATCTGACGCACTACCTGAGGACCTACGGGCTTACGGCCCGTCAGCTGACCACCAGGATCATACGACAGGTTCTTGAGGAGACGGGAATTACGGCAACGGCGGGAATCGCCCCCAATATGTACCTCTCTAAGGTGGCTATGGATATCGTGGCCAAGCATGTGCCGGCGGATGAAACCGGGGCCAGGATTGTGGAGCTGGATGAGGCCGGCTATCGGCGAATGCTCTGGGAGCACACACCATTGACGGATTTCTGGCGTATAGGATCTGGCACTGCAAGAAAACTGTCGTCCCTGGGCCTTAAGAGCCAGGGTGATATCGCCCGTCTCTCCCTCTTGGACGAGGACCTGCTCTTTCGGGTCTTCGGTGTCAATGCGGAGTACCTGATCGATCACGCCTGGGGCAGGGAGCCTGTGACCATTGCGGATTACCGGGCCTATCAGCCCAAGAGCAAGTCTCTTGGGATCGGACAGGTCCTGCAGGAGCCGACATCGAATGCACTTGCCCGCATCCTCCTGCGGGAGATGTGTGACAGCCTTGTCCTGGACCTGATCGACAAGAGACTCCAGACCAATCAGCTCCTCCTGACGGTGGGCTATGACAGGAGCAATCTGGACCTGTCCCAGGGACAAGCCACCTATCAGGGGCCGGTGCAGACCGACTACTATGGACGGCCTGTTCCAAAAGCGGCACATGGCTCGGTCCTACTGCCCTACTACAGCTCCTCACAGCGCCTGATCAGCCGCTTCCTTCTGGACCTCTATGACCGGATCAGTCAAAAGGAACTCTTAGTGCGGAGGCTGACTTTGACAGCCGCCCGGGTCCTTGCGGAGGGGCAGCAGAAGCCGGCAGGCGAGTACGACCAGCTGGATCTCTTCAGGGATTATGGAGAGGAGAGGGCGAAAAGGGAGTTGGCCCGGCAGGAGGAAGCGCGGGAGAAGAAGGCCCAGGAAGCGGTTTTGAAGCTCAAGAAGCGCTTTGGGAAGAATGCGGTCCTGCGGGGAACGGACCTCATGGAGGGAGCGAATGCCAGGAGCCGCAATCAGCAGATCGGAGGCCACAGGGCCTAGGGGCAGCCTGGGGTCAGAGGCTGAAAAGAGGATCCGTCGGCAGAGACGAGGAGATGAGCCTTTGGAAGAGAAAGCAGTGCGGGCAGGTGACCGGGGAGTCGAGGATAGGTATGGAGATATCCTGGACCTGGACTGGAAGGGCGTGCGAAGACATCCACATGCGGACATGACGATCCGGGCAGCTCAGTTTGCCCCCTTTTCGGCCCTATCCGGCTATGAGGAAGAACTGGCCGAGGCAGCCAGGCTGGTGGATCAGAAGGCGGAATTGGCAGAGAGCGCCCATCAGGAACTGGATCAGGGGTTGGCTTCCATCGGGCCTTTTTTGTGATCTGATTTGATGACAGGGGAGACTATCGTCCGAGGAACTGACGAATGATGCTCAGAAGAAGTCCTGCCCCTGCCAGGCCTCCCTCCGTCAGGGCTCGCTCAGAGAAGACGGACAGGTAGGCGCGAAGCCCTGTGGCAAGGCCGGCATGGGTCCCCGACTGGATGAGGTTGGCCAGGTAGACCGAGGCGGTGGGAGTCAGGATCAGGGCTACCAGGAGGATTGCAAAGGGGAAGGCTCCGCGTCCGCAATCCAGCCGGGTCTTCACCCCATCCACCATAAATCTTCTGCGGGAGAGGATCCACAGGGTCATGAGGACGCCGAGAATGGGTGTCAGCAGGGTCGCCAGTCGAAATACATTGAGACCCGTCGCCGTATCCTTGAGGGTCTCGGAGACCGTCGCGATATTCTGTACGGCGGACCATACGAAGACAGCGACCACGGCGAGCATGAGAAGGGCACTCAGGAACTGAAGGAAACGACCGAATTTGCGAGCTCCCTTGGCCGGAAGCTCTGCGGCGGTCAGGCCCTTCTTAGGGAGAGCAGAGGGCTCGGAAAGGGGGGCATCCTCCGGATCATCTCCCGCGTCCGAAGAAGCGCTTGTCTGAGGAGCGGCCGCAGGAGCGGATGCAAGAGAGGGGCAGTCCTGCCAGATATCATGCGATTCCGGGTGATCTTCCAGCCACTCCTGGGCGAAGTCATCTCTGGTATAGATATGGTTGCCGTGCTTTCGCATATGGCTGACCATCTTTAGCATGAGCTTGTCGAGATCCTTGTCATCGTCATCAGGAGCCGCAGTCAGCACCTCGGTGATCTCATAGAGATGGGGGGCCGTCTCGCGGAAGTGGATTTCCGCTACAGATATGCCGTCGTTATCAGCGCGGACAATTTTATTCTTTCCAATTGCGTATAACATACTTACCTCTGCTGTTATCGGTCTTCTGAAATATTCTAGGTCATTATACCATGAGGCCGGTTAAAACCCCATGATTTTCAGACAAATAATGCTAAAATGAAAATAGTTTTGCGAGGATTTGACGACAGAAGGCACATTGTCCGGCCGAGAGCGGACATGCGGGTGGAATCAGCAGAGATTGCGGGGGACACATGGCAGAGATTCAGATCAGCAATTACAGCAGTGAGGACAAGCGGGACTTTGTCGCCAGGATGACAGAACAGATGTTGACCAAGGCCAGCCCCTATGAGCGGGCCCTCTATGAGCAATTTGTCGAGGAGGGTTGCGCTAAGGAGGAGCTGGTCTGCCTGGAGGCCAAGGGCTACGGTTCCTATGGGGGCAATGAGGTCTTCCCCTGTGACTATGAAGTCAGCAGAGCCTGTATGGAGAAGCTCCTGGCCCTGACCGATGACGCTTCTTACGCCAATACCCTGGGCTACATCTACTACTATGGCCGCCTGGACGGGAAACCGGATTATGGGAGAGCTGCCTCATATTTTACCCTTGGGGCCGCACAGGGGATCTTTGAATCAACCTATAAGCTTGCGGATATGTTCGAGCGGGGGCAGGGACTGATTCAAAGTCCCGCCGCCTGCGCCAACCTGATCAGTATGCTCTACGCAAGGACCAAGGATATTCTCTGTCACAGGGAGTACCGGGGGAAGTTCGCAGATGTGGCTCTTCGTATGGGACATCTGATGGAGGAGGGGATTGGCTTTGCACCGGATCTGGTGTCAGCTTACTCGGCCTACCTGCAGGCTCAACTGGCCATTCGCCTGCGGATGCAGACAAGCAAATATGGGGGAGACCTCCGTGTCGCCGCCAAGATCGACCGGGCTGTGGAACGCGTCTACAGGAAGCTGAAGGAGAGGGACTTCTTCATGGAAGAGATCGAGATGAACGGCCCTGTTCCTCTCTTGTCTTTCCTGGAGGACTACGGTCGGATCCGGGTGCGCCTGCAGGCAGAGGGGGATTCGCTTCGCGTTGATTTTCACGGGATAGAGAGAGCATCCTCCAGCCGGTCGGACGAGGAGAGTGAGTTTGAGAATGTAGTGCCCAAGCAATTGGTGACCATTGCCGAGTTCTCCGCCTGCATTCTCTCAAGCCGCCTGACAATTCATATGGAGGATGTCAATATCATCTATCGGGCGGCAGGGGAGACCCCCTTTGAGATGGATGAGCTGGTCGTGGACCCGAAGGAGGGGGGACATTATCTCTTCCTTCGGGCGGGAGAAGTGATGATGGATTTTGAGGCCCGGCACCTGATGATCTATAAGAAGGATCTGGCTGATTTGACCCGGACGTCGCCCGGGCTCTAGAAGGCTTCCGGGTTTAGAAATTTGCGGAGAATGGGTCCCAGCTTGGGAGAGTGGAGAACATAGGAGGAGTGGGTCTCCCTGGGCAGGATCAGGAGCTCGGAATTCGGGATCCCATCGGCGATCCGCCTTGTCTCCCGGGGCAGAATTACATCCATAGACCCGGCCAGAACCAGAGTCGGGCAGGAGATCCGCGCCAGATCTTCCTCTGTGATATGGGGTTCCTGCAGCATCAGCGTCTGCAGGGGATCCTGGGTCTTCCTGGCCAGGCGCTTGATCTGATAGCGGACCGGACGACGGACGCCGCGGGGGGAGAGATTGGCCCCGCTGATCATGAGCTTGGAGATCAGATCGGGGTGCTGAGAGGCCACGAGAAGGCCGATGATGCCGCCGTCGGAAAAGCCATAGATGGCCGGTTTTCTGATCTCTAAGGTCTGAATCAGGCGAACGACATCATCCGCCATATCCTGGTAGTGGAATTCCGCCGGCCGGGCGGAGAGACCCTGCCCTCGCGAGTCCATGGCATAGACCGTGTAGTCAAGCTCCAGGTCCGCGGTCAGGACGTCAAACTCTCCGTGGCTTCCGCCATTGCCGTGGAGGAGAAGGATGGGGTCTCCCTGCCCGGACTTCTCGTAGTAGATCACTTGGTTTTCCAGTTGAATGTACATGGTCGGATCCTCCTTAGAACATTGACATCATTCTACCACAGGATGTCTGTTTGACAGGATCCGGGATGCAAAATATAATTTTCATTGCACACAAGTAAAACACGAAAAAGCTTGGAATTGCGCGAAGGATACCGGTCAGGAAGCAGAAGACCGGCAGTCTTCGCCCTTCCGGGAAATCACAAGGGGGACAGCTTGGAATACAGTCACGTTACGCATGCGGACTTCGGGCCCGAATACGATGAGGAGTCACGGATCCTGGTGCTCGGATCCGTTCCCTCGGTCAAATCCAGAGAGGCAGCCTTCTACTATGGACACCCACAGAATCGATTCTGGCGGCTGCTTTTTCTCCTGCAAGAAGCCGGACGACTGGATGCCCGGTCTCTTGCGGATCCAGGGACCCGGCCGAAGAGAGGACAGACAGATCGGATCTTTTCCGGCTGTCTCAGCCGGATTCCCCCGGTTTCCTGGGCCAGAAGTCGGGAGGAAGAGCGCTCTTTGCGACGGGATTTCCCGGACTTCCCCTGGACCAAAGAGGAGAAGAAAAGCTTCCTCCATGCCAATCATATCGCCGCCTGGGACACCATCGCGGAGTGCGATATCCGGGGCTCCTCGGACGCTTCTATTAAGAATGTGATTCCGTCAGACATCCCTTCGCTGCTGGCCGCAAGCCCCATTCGAATGATTCTCTGCAACGGGGCGACATCCTATCGCTATTTCCGGAAGTATCTGACCCCGCTTTTGGACCGGTTCTATCGCGAACACCCCGATCGGGAGCATGCCCATGTCCGGCAGCTGCCCTCGACCAGTCCGGCCAATGCGGCCTGGTCACTTGAGAAACTGGCTTTGGCCTGGGACGAGGCCTTGTGCGGGGATTTGGACTTGGCATCGGATGGGAATCAGAAGGAAGATCAGCAAAAGAAGGGGCAGGCAGAAAGGATGAGGAGGGAAAGATGAGCCGGAAATTACGGGAACGCGGGGAGATGGATCCCGAGTATATGTGGGACCTGTCCTCTCTCTATGCCTCGGACGAGGACTGGGAGAAGGCCCTGCCGGGGCTTGATCCCATCATCGAGGAGGCGACCGCCTTCCGGGGGAAGCTCCGGGACGCCGCCAGTATCCGGGCCTTCTATGATAAGAGCGAGGAACTGGACCTCCTGATGTCGGACCTCTTTGAGTACGCCATGCTCCGAAAGAGTGAGGACACCCGGGAGGCGGCCGGGCAGAGGATGTATGCGGTTATTTACGGCAAGTATGTCCGGGCTATGGCAAGACTCTCCTTTGCGGTTCCCGAGATCCTCTCCCTGGACGAAGAGGATCTGAGGGAGATCGTGGCGGACCCGCTGCTCGATGACTACCGGCAGATGATGGAGGACCTGCTGGATCAGAAGCCCCATACCCTGCCCGCAGACCAGGAGGCTCTTCTGGCCAGCTACGGGGAAGTCCTGGGCGCGCCCGCAGGCATCTCGGAGAGTCTGATGGATGCGGATATGGTGTTCGAGGACGCAGAGGACGCCAATGGGAGGATGCACCAGGTCAGCGGATCCTCCTATATTCAGCTGCAATCCTCTACGGACCGGGTCCTTCGCCATAAGGCCTTCGAATCCTTCTACAAGACCTATCGGCAGCATATTAACACCCTGGCCTCCACCTATTCCGCGGCAGTCAAGTCGGCTGTGACAACGGCGGAAGTTCGCCGCTATGCCTCCTCCCGCCGTATGTCCATGGAGGAGAACCATATACCCGAACAGGTATACAATCACCTGCTTGCGACAGTCCGGGATCATCTGCCGACCATGTACCGATATGTCGACCTGCGCAAGCGCCTGCTGGGACTGGAGGAACTCCACTACTACGACCTCTATGCCCCTCTGGTCGGTCAGCCCGCCATGGCTTACACCTATGACCGGGCAAGACAGATGGTCATAGATGCCGTCCGTCCTCTGGGGGAGGAGTATGGCAGGGTCGTCCGGGAGGCATTTTCCAACCGTTGGATCGATGTTTACCCGAACCTGGGCAAGAGGGGAGGCGCCTTCTCCGCGGGGACCTATCGGTCCAATCCCTACATTCTGACCAATTTCAGCGGAAGCCTGGATTCTGTGTCTACTCTGGCCCATGAGATGGGCCACTCCATGCACAGCTGGTATACCAGGAAAAGCCAGCCGCCCCACTATGCGAACTACAGCCTCTTTGTGGCAGAGGTGGCCTCCACGGTGAACGAGAACCTGCTGATTGAGAATCTCCTGGACCGGACGACGGATCGGAAGGAGAAGCTGGTTCTGCTCAACCAGTATCTGGAGAACTTCAAGGGGACGGTCTACCGGCAGACCATGTTCGCCGAGTTCGAGCAGCTTGTTCACGAGAAGGCCCAGAGGAGAGAGGCACTGGATTCAGAAAGTCTCAATGCCGTTTATCTGGACCTGGTCAGAGATTATTTCGGCGATGGGCTTGTCCTGGATGATGAGGTCAAATATGAGTGGGCCAGAATCCCCCATTTCTATCGACCCTTCTATGTCTACGTCTACGCGACCGGCTACTCTACGGCGGTGGCCCTGTCGGAGGGGATCAGGAGAGAGGGTGCGCCCGCTGTGAAGCGCTATCTGGACTTTCTGTCCATGGGGTCCTCCAGGCATCCTCTGGATGAACTTCGCCACGCCGGTGTCGATTTGAACACAAGAGCTCCCCTGGATGCGGCCCTGGATAAATTCGAGGCGGTGCTTGGGCAGGCCGAGGAAATCACGGATGAATTGGGCCTGTAGTCAGGGATCAGGGGCAGGTTCATAAGAGAAAGAGGATAAGATGAGAGAGGATATCCGATTGGAACTGGCGCCCATGGAGGGACTGACAGGCTATGTCTTTCGCAATGCTCTGGTCAGATATTTTCCCGGGCCGGATACCTGCTACACGCCTTTTCTGGTGGTGAACCAGCACCACTCCTTCAAGACAAGAGAGAAAAGGGAGATAGATCCTAAGAATCAGAAGAGGGTATTCCCTGCCGGCAGTCCGCGCCTGGTGCCCCAGCTGATGGCCAATGATCCGGACCTCTTTCTCTGGGGCTGCCGGTACCTGGAGGATCTGGGCTATGAGGAGGTCAACCTCAATGCCGGCTGTCCTTCTCCTACGGTTGTGACCAAGGGGAAGGGGAGCGGGATGCTTGTAGATACGCTTAAGCTGGAGCGATTTTTGGACCGGGTCTTTGAGGACCTGGACCGCTCCGGGAGAAGAGTCAGAGTATCGGTCAAGAGCCGACTGGGCATAGATGACCCGGGGGAGATGGAAGACCTGATCCGGATCTATAACGCCTATCCGCTGGAGCGCCTGATCATTCACGCCAGGGTTGGACGGGCCGCTTACCAGGGCAATCCCGATCGAGATGCTTTCTTCCTGGCTCTTGAGGGGAATCGTTTGCCAATCTCCTATAATGGAGATATTCTCAAGCCCCAGGACGGGGATGAAGTTCTTGCGGCAGCGGCCGGGCATGATCCGGATAGAAGGCTGGACGGCTTGATGATCGGCCGGGGTCTCCTGCGGGATCCGGCCCTCTTTCGCAAGATGCGGGGAGGTCCGCCTGCCGGCCCGGCCGAGCTGGAAGAATTCACAGGAGACCTCTTCCACAGTTATGCCAGGGAGATGGACGGCTACGGCAATGCCCTCTTTCGAATGAAGGAGGTCTGGACCTATCTGAAGGACCGCTACACCGACGGGGACCGCTATCTGAAGGCCATTCAAAGAAGCAGACGAAGAGAAGATTATGAACAGGCCGTCAGAGCCCTCTGCCGCTATGGGCAGGTCAGGGAAGATTGAGGCCGGAGGTCTGATTCGATGGAAAATGAAAACAGGACGAGGGTATAACCCACGGATCAACTATAAAAGACCCGGCAGACAAATCTGCCGGGTCTTTTGATCAGTCGGAATGACAGGACTTGAACCTGCGGCCTCTTGACCCCCAGTCAAGCGCGCTACCACCTGCGCTACATCCCGATGCAACGATGTTTATTGTAGCGGATTTCCGATAGAGACGCAAGCATTATTTTCAGGAAGACAATTTGAAAGTGATTTTCATATTGACAAGCCGGAGGGAGACTTGCATAATATGGAAATGGTTTTCAGATTAAAGAAGGGATGACCGGATTGAATGAAGAAGGCTGCGTATCAGACCAGACAGAGAAGGCAGTTGCTTGCCTATATGGAGTCAACCGGCGGGAAGCATTTTACCGCCGCGGATGTGGTCTCCTATTGCAGAGACCTTGAGCTTGGGATCGGAACGACGACCATCTATCGTCAACTGGACAAGCTGGTCTCAGAGGGGCTGGTTCGCAAGTATCTGATTGACGAGAAGACGGCTGCCTGCTTTGAGTATCTGGGAGATGAGAGCGATCACTGTCGTGAGCACTATCATCTCAAGTGTGAGTCCTGCGGCAGGCTGATTCATCTGGACTGTCAGAGGATCGATGCTCTCGCGAAGCATATCCTGGATCAGCATGGCTTCGCCGTCAATCCGACCAGGACGACCTTCTTCGGACTCTGCCGGGACTGCCGCGAGAAGCCGGTGCCAAGTCGGACGGATTGAAGGCCGCATGGAAGTTGATGCAAATATCTTGTATTGCGATTGTAGAGGAGAAGAGAATGAGAGCAAGAGGAAAGAAAATCGCCGCCATTCTGTTGGCGGGACTGTGCGTATTCGGTCTGATGGCCTGCGGCGGCAAGAATGCGAATCAAAGCACGCAGGAGACCAAGGACCAGGGGAAGAAGCTCAAGATTGTGACAACGATTTTCCCGGAGTATGACTGGGTCATGCGCGTCCTGGGAGACAAGGCCGATCAGGCGGAAGTGACAATGCTGATGGACAAGGGCGTAGACCTGCATAGCTTCCAGCCCACGGTGGAAGATATCGCCAAGGTCTCCTCTGCGGACGTATTCGTCTATGTGGGAGGCGAGTCTGACGCCTGGGTTGAGGACGCTCTGAAGAATAAGACCAATCCCAAGCAGAAGACGATCAACCTGATGGAAGTCCTGAAGGACCGGGTTAAGCCTGTCGAGAAGAAAGAGGGAATGCAGGAGAACACCCACGAGGATCACAAAGAGGGAGAGGAGGAACTGGATGAGCACGTCTGGCTCTCTCTAAAGAATGCCAAGATCGCGGTCGATCAGATTCAGAAGACCCTGTCAGAGACAGATCCGGACAATGAGGCCTCTTACGCCAAGAATGCCAAGGCCTACGGAGAGATCTTAGACGAGCTGGATCAGAAGTACCAGTCTGCTGTCAATTCTGCCAAGCACAAGACCCTGGTCTTCGGCGACCGCTTCCCCTTCCGCTATATGGTAAACGACTACGGCCTGGACTATTTCGCCGCCTTTGAGGGCTGTGATGCCGAGTCCGAGGCCAGCTTCGAGACGGTGGCATTTCTGGCCGGAAAGATTAAGGAGCTCAAGCTGCCGGCAGTCCTGACCATTGAGGGAGAGACCCATAAGCTGGCAGAGTCCATCAAGCAGAATTCCCAGGTCGCAGATCTCAAGATCTTAAGCCTCGACTCCATGCAGTCCGTCAAGGCGGAGGATGTGGCCAAGGGGGCGACTTATATCAATGTGATGAGCAAGAACTTAGACCTGCTCAAGCAGGCCATGAACTGACTTCATGAGCCAATAGGAAGCAGAAGATATCCTGTCCTTGTCATAGGGCAGGATATTTGGCCGTTTTAAGAGGATGCAAGACCGGGCCAAAGCCAAAGAGGAGGCCGGCAGCTCAGACAGGACAGGTGCAATGAGAGAAGAAGAGAAGGATATTTTAACCTGCAGGGATCTGACCCTGGGATACGGAGAGCAGATTCTGGTGGAGCAACTGAATTTCAGCCTGCCCAAGGGGGCCTACCTCTATATTGTGGGTGAGAACGGGGCGGGCAAGACCACCCTGATGCGGACCCTGCTCAAGCTACAGGCCCCCCGGTCCGGCAGGATCTTCCTGGATGAGGAGGTCGCCGCGGGAGGAATCGGCTATCTGCCGCAGCAGACCCAGACCCAGCGAGATTTCCCGGCATCGGTCCTGGAAATCGTTCTAAGCGGCTGTCAGGCCAGAGGTCCCTGGCACCCCTTTTACAGGCGTGAGGAGAAGAAGCGGGCTCATCTGTGCATGCGGCGGCTGGGTATCTGCCATCTGCAGGACCAATCCTACCGCAAGCTGTCGGGCGGTCAACAGCAGAGGGTTCTTCTGGCCCGGGCCCTGGCGGCGACCGACCGGATCCTCCTCTTGGACGAGCCGGTGACCGGGCTTGATCCCAGGGCCTCCCTGGCCATGTATGAGCTGGTGGAGAAGCTTCATAAGGAGGGGATTTCCATTATCATGATCTCTCATGATGTGCGGGCGGCGGCTGAAAATGCCAGTCACATCCTCTACCTGGGGGATGAGACCTTCTTCGGAAGCGCCGAGGAATTCGCTCATAGCCCGATCGGACAGCGCTATCTCAAGAAAGGAGACGCTCATGCTTGATACGCTGGCACACTACCTGACCTATCCCTTTGTGCGCTATGCCCTTGTGGTCGGCGTGCTGATTGCCCTGTCCTCCTCCCTGCTGGGTGTGACCCTGGTCCTGAAGAGATACTCCTATATCGGAGACGGCCTGAGTCATGTGGCCTTCGGGGCCATGGCTGTTGCTACCGTCCTCAAGATGTCCAATCACCTGGCTCTCATTCTGCCTCTGACGGTGCTGGCGGCGGTCGTACTGCTCCGGTCCGGGCAGAATGCCAGGATCAAGGGGGATGCGGCCATAGCCATGCTCTCGGTCGGCGCTCTTGCCATGGGTTACCTGCTCATGAATATCTTCGGCACGGCGTCAAATCTGGCGGGAGAGATATCAACGACCCTCTTCGGCTCGACGACCATTCTGACTCTGACCATGCAGGATGTCATCCTCTGCCTGATTCTGTCCATGATCGTTGTGGCCATGTTCATCGTCTTCTATCATCGGATCTTCGCGGTGACCTTCGACGAGACCTTCGCCAGGGCCGTCGGAATCCGCGCGGGGGCCTGGAATCTTCTGATCGCTGTTATGATTGCCCTGGTGGTCGTCCTTGCCATGAACCTGGTGGGGGCGCTTCTGGTGTCGGCCCTGGTCATCTTCCCGGCCCTGTCGGCCATGCGCGTCTTCCAGAGTTTTCGGGCGGTCACGATCTGCTCCGTGACCCTTTCGGTCATCTGTGCTCTGACCGGGATCCTGATCTCCATTCTGGCGGGGACGCCGGTCGGGTCTACCATTGTTGCGGCCGATATCGCGGCCTTTATCGTCTGCCTGCTCGTAGGGAGAAATTAAGGGCGGGATCAGACGCAGCCTGCTTTGAACCGGTACATACTCTTTGCGACAAATCTATTTTTTCATTTGTTGAAATGAGACGGCTTGGGGATTGATGGCAGCACTTTTTATTGATACGGGATGGCTTCCCAATGCCAGCTTGAGCAAGATGGTCGGGTTCTGAGTATCATCCGGCCAGGACTATGAGTTGAGCAAGAGGGAAGAGGAGAAGCGGATCAGGCCCCTGCCGAGAAGTCCCGGTCGATATGAATTGAGCAGATCAGGTCAGCGCCCATCTGCCGGCGGACCGCTTCTTGGATCTGCCTTAGAAGCTGCTCGTCGGACAGGTGAAATCCATAGGGAACCAGGAGATCGAAGACCAGTCTGGTCTTCGATCTTTTGTGAATCATGCGAAAATCATGCATGCTCAGGCGGGGGTCAATCCCCTTAAGGAGCCGGACCATCCGGTCTGTCATCTTAAGGACCTCAGGATCGTCTAAGATGATGGGGTCGATGTGGATGGTGGTCTCGCAGGAGAACTCCCGTCGGATCGCATCTTCCGCCCGGTCCAGCTCATCGTGGATATCAAGCAGGCGGGAGTTGGCCGGGGCCTCGGCGTGCAGGGAGACATAGACGCAGCCGGGGCCGTAGTTGTGGATGATCAGGTCATGGATTCCCAGAATGGATGGACAGGAGCAGACGATTTCCTCAATCCTGTGAACCATGGCGGGATCCGGGGCCTGCCCCAGGAGAGGGGTGGAGGTGTCCCGAATGGCCTCAATACCGGCCTTCGTAATGAAGCAGGCCACGATGATGCCGGCGATGGCATCGATGCGGCCGATCCCGGTCCACCTGGTCAGGAGGAGGGAGACCAGGACGACGCCGGTAGAGAGGACGTCAGACAGACTGTCGGTTGCGGCTGCCAAGATGGTGGAGGAACCGGTCTTGCGGCCGATCCTGCGGTTGTAGGAGAACATATAGAGTTTGACCAGAATCGATAGGACAAGAATCGCCCCGGTGAAGATGGTCAGATGGGGAGACTGATTCTTAAAGAGACCCAGAATCGAATCCCGGAAGAGCTCCGCAGCCATCAGGAGGATGAGAAGGGAGACAATGAAGCCGGCCAGGTATTCGATCCGCCCATGGCCGAAGGGGTGCTCCGGGTCCGCCTCATGGGAGGAGAGGCGGAAGCCGGCCAGGGTTACGATGGAGGATCCCGCGTCGGAGAGGTTGTTGAGGGCATCCGCGGTCACGGCGATCGACCCGGTCGCAAGGCCGGTCAGAAACTTGACCAGGGCCAGAAGGCAGTTGAGGAGGATCCCGGCAAGACCGGCAATGATCCCCCATGTCCTGTGGCGTTCGGCCTCAGTCATGGAAGATTTGTCTTTGAAAAAGAAATGGGAGAGCAGGGTAATCATGGACAGACCTCACAGAGAAATCGGTGTTTGAATCTATTGTAGCATTGGAGGACAGGAAGGGGGAGCCAAGAAGGGTCTGCGGCCGGGGAATCCGGTGTGCTATGATAAGAAGGAATATGGGATCTTCAAGATAAGAGAGGGGAAATAATGCAGGAGAGAGAATTGCTGGTGGTTTCTTTCGGAAGCTCTTTCGCAGAGACCAGAGAGACGGATATCGGAGGCGTGGAGCGGGCGCTGGGGGAGGCCTATCCCGACTTCCTGCTGAGAAGGGCCTTCAGCTCACCCAGGGTGATTGCGCATATGAAGAGGAAGGATCATGAGGAGGTGGATTCTGTCAGTCAGGCTCTTGCGAGGGCCATCGATGCGGGAGTCAGGCAGATTGTCCTGCAGCCGACCTATCTCATGCGGGGGTTCGAGTATGAGCGGCTGCTCAAGATCCTGGACCAATCCCGGGACCGCTTCGAATCCGTGGCAGTGGGAGCCCCCCTCTTAAGTGACAGAAGAGAGGCGGACTACAAGTCAAGGGACATGGTGGAACTGGCAGAAGCCATCATAGAAGACGTCGAGATGGAGACGGGCCATCCGATCGGAGCAGACGGAGGGAGAACAGCCCTGGTCCTGATGGGACACGGGACAGAGCACAGGGCCCATGCGGTCTATCAGCAGTTCCAGGAGCTCTTCCGGGATCTGGGAGAAGACCATGTCTACATCGCGACGGTTGACGGAGAAGATCCAAGGACCGAGATTCACGGCCTTATTCGGGAACTGAGATCGGCGGGATATACGCATATCATCCTTCGTCCCCTGATGGTGGTTGCAGGAGATCATGCAATCAATGATATGGCGGGTCCACAAGAGACGTCTTGGAAGAATCTCTTTGCGTCCGCCGGGGCATTTGAACAGATTGACTGTCAGATCCGCGGCCTGGGCCGTCTGAAGAAGGTCCAGGAGATCTACCGAAGACATGCCCGGGCTGCCATGGCGCTTAGAACTTAAGGACCAGCTTCAGGAAGAGGAGAGCGAGCACAAAGAGGATGATGGGGCGGGTAATACCGGCCCCATTTTTCATGGCAAGACCGCTTCCCACATAGTTGCCCAACATATTGGAGACAGCGGCGGCGACAGCCAGGGGCAGTAGGACTTGACCCTGCAGGAGGAAGACGACCGCTCCGGAGATACTGGTGGTCAGGTTGATTGCCTTCGTCATTCCGTTGGCCCGGGCCATGGGAAGCCGGGCCAAACTAGTCAGGCCGATGATGAGGAAGGTGCCGGTTCCGGGGCCGTAGAAGCCGTCATAGATGCCGATAAAGAAGGCCAGAAGGCCGGCGATAATGCTTGTCTTAAGATCGGATGTCTGCTCGGACCGGCTATGGTCTCTGAAGAGATTCTTGTTGAGCACCAGAAACGCTGTGACAGGCAGGATGAAATAGAGCAGATAGGACATAATCCCGGGATTGATGATCAGGGCCAGGTGGGCCCCCAGGGCAGATCCCGCACAGGCCAGAAGAATGGCGGGGATGGCTTCCCGCCACGGGATCAGACCCCGGACGGCGAAGCGGCCGGTGGTAAGTCCGGTCCCCCAGGCCGATGAGAACTTATTGGTGGCCACGGCGGGAACCGGCGGAAGACCGGCCAGTAGATAAGCGGGGAGGCAGACCAGGCCGCCCCCGCCGCCAATGGCATCGACCAAGCCCCCCAGGAAGAGGAGGGGGAGGACGATGAGATAGGTAATGAATGTAATATGCATGGAATTCCCCTGTGCTTTACAGATTCCTGCAAGTTTTGGACCGGGGCTCTTGTCCCTTAATTCGTCTTGGCGGATTTCTTCGCGGTCTTGCGGTCCTCCAGGGCATTGACCACCATGGCGCAGGCCGCATCCCCGGTGATATTGACCGTGGTACGGCCCATGTCGAAGATACGGTCAACGCCGGCGACCAGGGCGATTCCGTCAACAGGAAGACCGACCGACTGAAGCACCATGGCAAGCATGACCATGCCGGCACCCGGGACCCCGGCAGTCCCGATGGAGGCCAGAGTCGCGGTCAGGACAATGGTCAGCATCTGCGGGAAGGTCAGGTTGATCCCGTAGCAGGAGGCGATAAAGATGGAGCAAACACCTTGGTAGATGGCGGTTCCGTCCATATTGATGGTGGCTCCCAGGGGAAGGACGAAGGAGGTGATCTCCTTCTTGGCGCCCAGTTTCTCCGTGCACTCCATATTGAGGGGGAGTGTTCCCACGGAGGAGGCGGAGGAGAAGGCGAAGAGGATGGCCGGCATCATGCCCTTGAAGAATGTGATCGGGTTGAGTCCGGCCGCCATGCGGACGGTGAGGGAGTAGACCAGGATAGCATGAACCAGATAGCAGAGGTAGGCGACGGCCAGGACCGCAGCTAAAGACCCCAGGATGGATGGACCGTTCTCGGCGACGACAGGGGCCAGGAGGCAGAAGACGCCGATGGGGGAGAAGGTCAGGATCATCTCCATGACCTTGAGGCAGGTGTCATTTAAGATATTGACAGCCATCTCGACCTTGCTCATCCTGGGACCGATCTGCATGATGGCAAATCCGATGAAGAGGGAGGCCACGATCACCTGGAGCATATTGGCCTCGGCGAAGGGCTTGATGAAGTTGCTGGGGAAGATGCCGACGATCGTGTCCATGAAGCTGACCGAGGACTGGGCCTTGAAAGAGAGGTCGGTGGTGGTCAGAACGGGGAATATTCCCTTGAAGAGATTGGCGATAATCAGGCCGATGGTGATGGCGAACGCAGTCGTGCAGAGATAGAAGCTAATGGTCTTCCCGCCGATGGAACCGACCTTGCGGACGTCCTGCAGGGAGATAACGCCGGCCATGATCGAGAAGAAGACCAGGGGAGCTACGATCCACTTGATCAGGTTCAGAAAAATCACGCCAAAGGGCTTGATATAGGTCTTGATGATGCCGGCCTGGCCCAGATAGGCGAAGGCAGATCCTACGATGATAGCCAGAACCAGAGCGATGAAGATCTGGCTGGTCAGTGACAGTTTATGTGATTTTGTCTGAGACATAAGCACTCCTTTGCGTGTAAAAAGTCGATCATGACGGTATATTGACTCATTATTCTACTTCAAAGTCAGCCTGCGTTCAATCCGGCCTGTCAATCGTAGAGAGTCTCCTCTCCAAGCCTGCGGGCGGCCTCTTCTCCCCTGACATAGGCCACAATGGCCAGTCCAAAGGCAAAGGCGGTTCCCATGGCCCGGCTGGTGATGATGTTTCCGTCACGCACCACCTTGTCGGTCAAATAATCGCAGTCGCCCATCTTGTCCGCGAAACCGGGATTGGAGGTCGCCCTCTTGCCGGACAGAATACCAGCCTTGGCCAAAACGGAAGGGGCGGCGCAGATGGCCGCGACCAGCTTGCCTGCGGCGGCGAAGTCCTGCACCAGCTTGATCACCCGCCCGTCTGCTCCCAGATTGGTCGTGCCGGGCAGGATGATCCCATCGTAGTCTTCCCAGGCAGCCCGGCTCATGCAGGTGTCTGCCTGAAAGACAATCCCATGGGAGCCCCTGATTTCAGTCTCCTCTTTGATGGAAATGCCATCGATCCCGATGCCGGCCCTGCGGGCCAGGTCAACTACGGTCAATCCCTCGATCTCCTCGCAGCCGTCTGCGAATAAAATTGCCAGTTTTTTCATATTCCTATCTCCTCTATTATGCTATCTCCCAGAACGACTCAAATCAGCCTGAAATATAACAGATTTTCTCGAAGTTTTCCTGCAAACTCTCAGGCGACTCAGATCATCCCTTCCGGTTTTCTCGTACAACCGATATCTCTTTTCGCATTCCTGTCCCTGGGTTATTTCCTCCCGACAAGAAGCGCCGATTCGGAAAGCCCCATCCAGACAGACTCCGATTTCTCCATAAACATTCCCTTTGCCGTGGGGATGAGTTCGACTTTTTCATAGCCCATGTCCCTTAACTTCCGGACAAAGGACTGCATGTCTCCGTATCTGGCTTCGGAGAAAATATCGTGAATCGCAAAGCTTCCGCCCTTTTTCAGTACGCGCAGCGTTTCC